>NZ_RWIL01000130.1:0-116383 GCF_009764635.1 Pseudomonas sp. PB103
CGAGAAAGTCGTCTTCCGGGATGGGCTTGCGTAGAGCTGACATGGTCGTCTCCAGAGTGGCGAGGTGTTGATCCAACAAAACTCGGATGCACTCATCCGCTCCGCTGGTTGCCGTTGGGCGCGGAGGTGAGTGCATTCGGGTGGTGTCGGAGGATAAGGAAGGGAAAACGGAGTGGCGGGGCAGTGGGGCCGGCGGTGGAGTCTTAGTCCGAGCCGCCGGCAACGAGCATGGTTACTCTACGATGCAGATCCAGCGGTGGTTGTAACGGTAAGGAGCGCGAGTGAAGTGCACATCTGAAACCAGATTCATGCCTCGCTCTTGAAGCGCTTCGGTCAGTTGTACGAGTGTCTCTGCTTGGATAGTCATTGCTGTCACCTCGTCAGATTTACTGCGTTCATAATTCTTGACCGAGCGGGCAACTGGCTAATTCAATTTTTCTAGCTGAGCGTTTCGGGAAGCGCTATCGGTCTCAGGTGATTTCCCGTCTGGCCCTGTAGCCAAGGCCAGCCAGTGAAGTCTGTTTTCCATTCCATGCTTGGCGCCGCGGTTTCCCCACCTGGCCGGCGTCACACATTTCGTGTTCGGTGTTATTCGCCGGCTGGCTTGCATGGATTGGCGTCCTCCCATATGGGGAGTCCGGCAGGTTCCATAGCCTGCATGGACTGGTGCTACTCTGTGGATTCCAAGGGAGGGTGATTGATGGATTTCGATCTGCTTACGCATGAGCTGAAAAAGGCATTTGCTCAACTGGACGTAACTGAAAAGCAGGAAGCGGCGAAAGCAGAAAAGCTCCAGCGAAAAACCGAACGTGCTGCCCGGCGCAAAGCTGCGCGGAGAAAGCCGGTAACCGTCAAAACAACTCAAAGACCGCCTGCAACAACAGCGTGTAGTGATTGCGGCAAGCCCACGAAGGCAGATGATGAGCTTTACTTCATTCCGGTGCAGTGCAACCACTGCCAAGATCTCTCAAGGTCAATCGACTTGGGAATTCATCCAAGAAGCCCCGTTGATTTTTCATTTGTGCACATTGTTCCGGGAGGGGCCCCGGGACTAGGAAGGCGTAAATGACAACCAAGAACAATCCAGACGAATCCCCCCAAGAAAGGCTTGATCGATTCCGCAGTAATCTGGAAAAACTAAAAAAGCGTTTTGACGAAATGCCGCCAGGGCGCGGAGCGGGAATGCCCGGCGAGATCAGAGCTCTTGAGCAGCGTATTAAGAGGGAAGAAATGCATATCCTCTCCGGCTATTACGAGCACAAAGGGCGGCCAGTTGGCGGCGGATCACCCGGCGGCGGGCGTCGTAAGTAGTCAGCTTTCCACAAAGCCCTTTTCAAGGCTCTCTGGAGAGCTTCCTGCCCGTTTTATTGCGGGCAGGCGGTCTCTATTTCTTGCACAGGCCAACGGTCGCTTTCCCGTCCGTGATTTTCCAGGCGCCTGTTAGGGCCAAGCCGCTGTACTCATCACCACGCAGCTTCTCCAGCTACGCCCTCCGAATGAGGTTTCCTGTGCCCAGCGCCGACATGAGGTCGAATCGCTGCGTACCGTTGCGCGGTACGTCCGCTGGCTATGCATCGGCCAGCTCGGCGTCCATCAGATTGTTAAAGAGCGGCGGGTCTGTTGAGGCCCTTCGCAGTGGCTATGTATCAATGCGATGGATGTAAATTAACCGGCGGTTTCCTTGTCGTCAATACCGGCGGTTAATTTATTTTGCAAAGGATTTAGTTATGCTTCGGCTTTACTGTATGGATGTACAGCTATCAGGAGCGAAGTAGATGGCGATGACAAAAAAACAACCTGAGAGAGGCCCTATGTCAGGTCTGGAGCGGCTATCGCTCAGGGTGTCGTCAATGATCAACCATCCAGTTGCGCAGATTCAGCGCTGGGTAACGATTCACCGCCTGGACACCGATGGCAACCGGGAGTGGGGGGAGGTGATGGGACTGTTGACCGAGACAGATGGCATAGGCATGACGTTCAACGACGATGAATCGGTGACATTGAAGTGGGAAGCGGGCACCGATGAAGACCGGCCTATCGAGGTAATGGCCGAGGAGCCAGCACCTTTTTGAGGAGCAATAAAAAGCCCGCTCATTGGCGGGCTTCTGTATTTTCTCGACCGGAAAGCTTATGCGAAGTTGTAACGCGCTTCCGTTTAAAGCATGTGGCGGTAGCACTAAAGCTCAAGATTTATTTCTTGTTCAATGACTGCGCTCTCTACTTCGCTTCCAAGTTCGTTGACCATGCTGCCATATATATCGTCATTAGGATCTGATGATTTAAAAGTTAGCACGAACGAAACTTCTTGATCTCCGAGTTCTGAGTGATGAGCCATCTGGAATTGATAGAGATCTCTTGCAAAAATACGTGCATGAATGCGAGCAGTAGTCTTGCCCAGTATCTTCGAAGAAAAATCCTTAACATGTCGACGGATCGGGCTCCATTTGGCGAGATCTTCTCGGGCGGTGAGCTCTTTTTCTTTGTGTTCTTTCATTGATCCGAGCAAATTTTCAGTTTTTCCCGCGCGAGTCGTCCCCTGTAAGGCTACCTGTAAACGAGTGGAGAAGTAATTAGGCCCGGTTAGAGTTGAGACTATCGGTTTGATTATGGCGGTTAACGCTATCGTGCCGGATAGTTTTTTGTCTTCGATCATGTCCGGCGGTAAGGGTATGTCGTTCCAGTAGTAAGAAAATCCGGGTTTTATTTTAGCAGTCCAGGCGAGGGTGACTGTGCC
Source organism: Pseudomonas sp. PB103 (assembly GCF_009764635.1). Lineage (NCBI taxonomy): Bacteria > Pseudomonadati > Pseudomonadota > Gammaproteobacteria > Pseudomonadales > Pseudomonadaceae > Pseudomonas > Pseudomonas sp. PB103. Next base: position 2,735 of record NZ_RWIL01000130.1, read on the forward strand.
GCTTTCGCACATCCAAGGCAGACTATCTGCGGTCCACGGAGTTCCCCATCCGAGACCACTATCGTGAGTGTGTAGCTCGGATGTGTTGATAAGTAGGGCGCGCACCAGATCAGGTGTGGGCTGCTTTAAATTATTAAATGTGTGGGCTGCTAGCGAAGAAACAAGAGGCGTACTGAAGCTTGTACCGGTCTCGATAACTCCACCAATCATTCTTAGTGTGGAAAACCAAGAAAGATCGGGTTTGATCATCCCCGCAGCAGCAGGCCCTTTCAGGCTTTGCTTGCAAGCAAGACCTGGTGTCCCGTCTGCTTTCGCGATGCGCCCACTTACCGTGAGTGCCGCCTCGCAGTCAGCGGGCGGGCACAACGTCCTGTCCCCAAGCGCTGCAACATTTCCAATCGAAATAATAGGTAGGATATCAAAATCGCGCGCAATCTTGCTTATTTCATGTCCGAGGTAACTAACTTCATTCTTAGAAAGCGACGGCTTTTCCTGATTGAAGGACATGTTCCACACTTTGGTATGGCTGGCGGTGTCTTTTGCTACTGTCTTGAGGTAGGCCACCAGTTGGTGGAGCGAGGGTGACTTGGTAGCGCCTCTTTTTGCAATGGCCTGTGCAGATATAAATTTGCAATTCAGCGGGGGCAGTGATCGGTTGTTGTTCCATGAGTGCGCTTGGCAGATTAGAGAAGCTACCTGATTTCCATGCTTTATGTCGGCGTGTACGTCGTCAACTAGTACATTTATCTTTGATGTATGCAGGTGGCTGTAGCTGGCGGCATTCACTCCGCCATCGACTACGAGTACCGTTGGCAAACTCTGGACGGAGATCGGGGGCGTTGGTTCCATGCCAATCCCAGGTGTAGCTACGAGGCTAACAGGGGTCACCGGATCGACCCGATAGATTGCTCCAGATCCTACCAAGGCTGCAAGGGCTTCTTCCGAGCGAAGCATTATCGAGGCCGTGGCATAGCCAGTCTTCAAATATTCAACAAGTACTGAATCTAATTGTGCGTCATCCAGTTGTTGTTGCGTTTTGTGGGTCTTCTGATCTGGATAGAACTCAATATCGCCAAAGCCTAAATGGTACTGCTTATGAATCGACAGCAAACTGCTTTTCACAGAATTACGTGAGGCCACGCTTGTGAATGGTAGTAGCCATACATTGAAGTATCCGCCGGAATTAGACTTTTCGGTCTCTAGCCAAAGGACGGAAGTGTCGTGGTTGCGGAGCGTCTCTTTTGAATTAAAAAGACCTACTTCGCTCACTCGTGATATGTCCACTTTCTCGTTTACAGTTTTGCTTTTTTTTATGTTCAACGCGAGTGACGAGAACTTTTCTGTCGAGATTTCTATCAGATATCCATCGTGTGCGGGTGCGACTATTCTACACCCGGAGTCCGACCCGAAAATATCGCTAGGTGTCCATGATGGAGCGTGGGAGTCATCAAACATGCGCGCGATCAAGTGCGTCATTCCGCTATGCACGATCTTTTGCTCTTTGGCAATTTCAAGCACTTCGTTTGAAAGCTTTTCCTGCTGTAATTGCAATCTTGCGCCGACTATGCTTTTGGCGCTTTTTCCGCCACCCGGTACAGTGGCCGGCGAAGGCTCACGCATGAAGCGTAGTACTGGGTTAACTAAAGGCTTCCCTGCGTTCATCTATCTAACCTCTGAGGTATCCGGAAACTGTCTGTCTACTAATATTAAGGACTTTAGATATTTCTATATGGCTTAAGCCAAATTTCTCATGCAAATAATTTGTAGCCTGCTTGTTAGACTTTCCGTGCCATTCATCGCCATTTCCCTCGGAGTTTTGCGTTTCGAACTCAATTGCTGCCATGGCTGCAAGGGAAACATCGACTTCAGAATCTTTTTTGATAGCGTCTCTTCTCGCTGCCATTGATATGGATTCAATATCTGCTCCTGAAAGAGACTTGGAAAGTCGAGACAACAAAGTTAAATTCAGCTCTATTCCCTTGCCCTTAAATAAAAAATGATCCCAGAGGTGTTTTTTTAAGTCGTTAGAGGGCAGCGCAAAATTCATTCTGTAAGGGAACCTCCGCCAAATAGCTCTATCTAGAAGCTCTGAGTGGTTTGTGGCGGCAATTAGGATTGCTCTGTCATCAAGGGCGTCAATGGCTTGGATGAGCGTATTGACCACCCTTTTTAACTCTCCGAGTTCGTGCTTATCGTCGCGCACTTTTGCAATCGCATCGAATTCATCTAGAAAGAGGACGCCGCCCATCTTCGGTACATAATCAAAAACCCCGCGGATGTTCTTAGCGGTATCTCCTAGAAGCGACGAGACTAGTGAGTCGAGCCGCACGATATATAATGGCAATCCAAGCTGTGCAGCGATGTGTCCAGCGACTAATGTCTTTCCTGTACCGGGTGGTCCTGACATCAGGAGATTAGACTTCCCAGCCAGACCATGCTTAGCCAATTTCTCGTGATGTTTTATATCGCTCAGAAAGGAATCAAAAACATTTTTTATTTTTTCCTCAAGAAATATTGGAGTCACGGGCCATGGCTGTTCTTCAACAAGTGGGGCTCTTGATTTCGGGTCAGTCGGTAGGCTTTCACTGTACCCCGACGTACGCAACGGAACCCCTCGCTTCTGAAGCGAGGTTTTAATGAGCTGCCCGATCTCTAGGTCGGCCTTGGCAGACTGTGCCGCCAGTTTGCTTCCAACCTTACGAACGTCTGAATAATTCGCTTCCAGGGCCGCGTTTACGAGTAAGACGAGGTCATGCCCGTTGATGGTTACTGGTGATTGCACAGCTGGGACCTAAAATTGGTGTTGAAGGGCTAGAACTGTCTGCTTCAGCGGTCGCCATGTCAAGAATTTAAGGCTGTATGTTAAGTATTTCCGGCGAGAGGTTATGTTATTCAGGGATTTTGCTTAAGAATCTCTACCTGTCGAGTGCGTTAAGCCCTGCCGATGGACCACAGAGCAGAGATTTCTGGATCTGCGAACTGCGCTATCACTGACGTTTCAAGAACCTTTCAGACGAGGTGAGCATTCCAAACCAGCAGCACTCGCGCCTGGATGAAGGTTTCATCCGCCCTGATCGTCTGCGGCGTGTGCCTTTCGTTATCAGAAATCATCTTTATCTGGTCGTCGCCAATCCACTGAAGGCGCTTGATGTAGAGATGACCTTCCCAAGAGAACATGTAGATCCCATCGCCGGCGAACTCACGGACGCTGACATCGACCAGAAGCGGGTCGCGGTGCTTAATCGTCGGCGCCATCGACTGGCCCCAGCCTGTAACCATCTTCAGGTGGAAGTGTTCTTTGAATTCAACGCCCATCTCGCGCAAATGCTGCGGGCTGACACGCACGTCCTGGAACATCTCGGGATAGTCGTGCGGGATCTGTCCGCCACCCATGGCAGCGCGCACGTCGTAGTGCGCAATCCACACTTCGTCACCCACAACTCCTGGCCGGTAGTAGTCAATCTCGATGGCGCCTCCGGCATCATCTGCTTCAGCGGCGGCCATCAATCTTTGTCTGGCTGTGTCAGTAAGCCCTTTGCCCTGCTTATCGAGCATCTGGCGGACCATATCAGCGGCTGAAATCGTCGAAGTCGACGGCGCTTCGGAGACACTTGTCAGGCCGCTGATCTCGCGCGCAAGGCGCTTGCTGAAGCGCTCGACTGGGACGCCAAGTAAGCGCGATAGAACCGCCGCAAACTTGGCGTTTAAAGAATTCGTTCCGTTCAGGTACATCGCCACCGCAGCGGCCGATATATCGGCCTCCGCAGCAAGACTCGCCTGGGTTAATCCGAGCGCGTTCTTTTTCGATACGAAAAGCGCCTTTGCGGCGTCGCACTCAGCCTTCAGTTCTGGGGACAGCTCTTTCTTTCTGCTCATCCGTGAAATTTAACCGTTGGTTAATTTTAATGCGGCAACCGCCGGTGTTGCTTGAAAACTAACCGGCGGTTAATATTGGGGCCGACAATGTTTGCTGAGGCAACGACATGAAAAAGACGCCACTGCCAGAACTGGTTGAGCGAATTGGTCAGTCCGCTGTCGCCAAGGGCCTTGGTGTCAGCGCTCCCGCCATTTCGAAAGCCTTGAAGGCGGCCAGGGAAATCCTGGTCATTGAACATGAGGACGGAAAGCTGACAGCGGAGGAGGTTCGTCCATTCCCGTGTCAGCTGGCGGTTCAAAGAACCGCCGCCTGACATCGAAGTCCGCCGTTCCTTGAGCAAATGATCGCGCCGCTGGTGGCGCAAAGCCACGTAACAATTTTCGAGGTGTGACATGCAGGAATTGATGAGAGCGATCTACGACGTGGTTGACGACCATGGCACCAAAAAGATTGCCGAGGGCGCGGACTTCAAATCCCGGACGTTGCTTTCGCAGAAGGCTAACCCTGACTACGACACCCACCGCATGAACGTGGAGGAGCTGCACCGGATCATGAAGTTCACCCGGGACTTCCGCCCGCTCAAGGTTTGGGCAGAGGTGTTCGGTTTCGACCTGGTCCCGAAGGAGCGGCCGGAAGGGATCAACCTCAACGCTGCTCTGCTGCGACTGCATGCCGATCTTGCCGACGTTACCCGGCTTGCGTTCGACGCACAGGCTGACGGTCGAGTCTGTTCGGTCGAGAAAACGAGTCTGCTCAAGGAGGCTGAGGAAGTAATCGTCAGCTTGGAAGTGTTCAAGCAGTCCGTGAAGGCAGCCTGAATTTCAGACACAAAAAAGCCGACGTACGAGGTCGGCTTTTTCAATAGCGGTAAAACAAGTGGAGCCGATTATGCACGCACAGCCACAACAGGACAATACCGGACGTGTCGCGACACGTTTTTCGAATTCTGAAAACATGTCGCGTACCGTTATGTCCTCTCGCGAGATCGCCAACGTCACCGGTAAGCGTCACAACAACGTGAAGCGGGACATTGCTGCGATGCTGAAAGAATTAAAATTAGATGTGCTCAGTTTTGAGCACATCTATCTGGACGGCCAAAACCGCGAGCAGGTTGAGTACATGCTTGACCGCGAGCACACCGACTGCCTGCTCACCGGCTACAGCGCGCCGATGCGCATGAAGGTGATTCGCCGCTGGCGCGAACTGGAGCAGCAACATGGCGCCCGCGAGCAGGTCATGCTTAACGGGACCAAAGTTGTCGGCGAGCTCGCAATCCTTGAATGCTTCACGCGTCTGCTGAAGCCCGCGCCATCCAGCCAAGTCATGATGCTGAATCAGATCGCCGCCAACAACGGACTCGATGCCAAGTTCTTGCCGGGCTATGCCGTGGACGCAGCACGAGACGCTGTGGGTGGCTCATCCATGCCAACCAAGGCTGTTACCGCCCTGATCAAAGACAACGCGATCAGCAGCACCGCGCCTGGCTTCAACCGCGCATTGGCGGCCCATGGCTTCCTGAAGACCGTGCAACGCAAAAACTCCAAGCAGGAGACGGTTGAATTCTGGTCGGTGACTGAGAAAGGCCTGGCCTACGGCAAAAACCTCACCAGCCCGCAATGCCCACGCGAAACCCAGCCTCACTGGTATGTGGATCGTTTCCCTGAATTGGCCAAACTGGTCGGGAAGGCCTGAAATGCAATTCACCGTTACGATCAATCAGGTGAAGGCGTTGGAGTGGGGGCTGAATTCTCAGCAGGCCCTGCTGTTCGCCTTCGTCTACGGATGCCCGAGCTGGACCAAGCCAATCAAGACTGACGACGGGATCTTCTTCGCGTTGAGCAAGGCCAAGATCACGGAGGAGCTGCCGCTGCTCACTGACAAGCCGGACACTGCCTACCGCATGCTGAAGGCCCTGGAAGAAGCCGGTTTGATTGAGCTTTCCAGCACTTCGAACATCACTCTGTTTCGCCTCACCGAGAAAGCAATCGAGTGGAACCAGAAGCTGGACGGGTCGGAAAAATATCCGACCCCACCAAAGAACGAAGGTCGGAAAAAAATTCGATCTACCTCGGAAAAAAATCCGAGCAAGGTCGGAGAAAAATCCGAACAAGGGTCGGAAAAATCTCCGACAAATCAGGATACCAATCATCAGGGTACCAATCAGGATACCAGTCAGGACTTGCAAGGCAGCCCGGACAAGCCGGCCTGCAATCTGGTGCTGGTGGTTGATCGTACCGATACGCCACGGGTTGAGATTCCCGCCGACATGCCTGGCCCGAAAGACCAATCCTGCAAAACCTTCAAGGTGTGGGCGAACTACGCCATGGCCTACCGCAAGCGCTACAGCACCTGGCCGGTGTGGAACGCCAAGGTTGGTGGCCAGCTCGGTCAACTGGTCGACCGCCTCGGCGCCGATGTCGCTCACCACGTCGCTGCACACTTCCTGAAAACCGCCGATGCCGCGGTGCTGCGCAAGTGCCACAGCCTCAACGAACTGCTGGCCAACGCAGAGAGCTACCACACCCAGTGGGTGACCGGTCAGCGCATCAACGGCACGACAGCGCGCCAGATGGAACGGACCGAAGCGAACGTCTCCGCCGCCGAGCAGGCCGCGCAAATGGTCTTGGCCAAGCGCCAAGCAGGGGAGCGCAATGAATACCTTTGAAATGAATGACCAACAGGTTGCCGGGCTAGCTGCAGCGATCTGCGCCACCGCCGAGGCCATGGGTCAGGAAATGAACCCAGGCACCGCGGCGATGATGGCGGAAGACCTCTGCGCTTACTCAGTGCCCACCGTGAGAGCCGCGCTGAAGGCCTGCCGTTTCGAGGTGAAGGGCAAGCTGGCCATGGCTGACATTCTCCAGCGCGTGCAGGCCGCTGACGGTCGCCCGGCCAAAGACGAAGCATGGGCGATCGCCATGACCACAAACGACGAGTTCGAAACGGTGGTGCTGACCGACGAGATCCAGCTCGCGCTGGCTGCCGCAAAACCGATTCTTGATGCTGGCGACAAGGTCGGTGCGCGCATGGCGTTCATCAGCGCCTACGAGCGTTTGGTGACCCGGGCTCGCTCGGATGCGGCTCCGCCAAGTTGGAGCGTATCGCTCGGCCATGATCCAGTTCGGAGGATCACTGCGATTGAGTCGGCTGTGCGTATGCAGCTAATTAGCCAACAAGCAGGCGATCAGCATCTAACAGATCTGCGGGTTTCAGCAGTTAGCGCTGACGGCCAAGCCATTGCCGGATTGCTGACAGGGCGAGTGGTCGACGCCTCTCCAAGAGTGCGAGAGAAGTTGGCAGAGGTCCGCTCGATCATTGAAGGCAACCAAAAACAGCAGGCGCGCCAAAGGCTGAAAAAAGCTCAAGCAGCGCGAGTCGACACATACCTGCGCCGGCGCCGATTTCGCGCACAGGTCGCAGCGTTGCAAGGAAGGGAAACCAGCAGATGACCATTGATAAAAAGAAGCTCCAGAAGCTGCTGTGGGCTGAAGCCGCATCGTGGAGCGCGGACTGCGCCGACTGGAAGCGCAACACCGAGGCGCTGCAGGAATTCCTCGGGGAGAAGACCGTGGAGGAGGTGGCGCTTGATCTGCTCGCCGAGAACGAGAGACTCACTGCATTCGAAGAGGCGTATGCAACGGCCTGCAACGTCCGCAACCGGCTGATCAAAGAGAACGAGGCGCTGCGCAAAGCAATCGCCGACGTCGACGGCGCGCTGGAGCGTGAATACTGGAGCGAGTACGCCGGGCTTGAAGAGACTCGCTCCATCCTTGACACCGCCATTGGCAAGGCGGCTCAGGCATGACTGACAAGATTAGCGTTAACTGCCAGGCCAAGCTCTCCGAAGCCATCACCGCGCTCAGCACCATGTTCCGCGACAAGAAGTTCGTCGTCGTATCGCTGCGCCCGGGAAAGGACCGCACACTCGACCAAAACCGGCTGTGGTTCGCGATGTACAAACGCATCGCAGAGATGACCCAGATCGGCGACGAGGCCGACGCTCGCCGGTACTGCAAGTTACACGTCGGCGTGCAGATCCTGCTGAACGAGGACGCCGGGTTTCAGGCTGAGTGGTACCGCGTCATGCGTCACCTCCCGTACGAGACGAAGCTGGCCATGATGAGCGGCTGCAAACTCTTCGGCCCGGACGGATTTCCGGTGACGAGCCTTTTCAATCGCGCCCAGGGCGTGGCGTATACCGACCGCATCGTCGCGCGCTTCGCACAGCAGGGCGTGTACTTCGATGATCTGCTAAGCCAGGAGGCCGCATGAGTCTCACAGCAAGGAAGCCACGCCCCAAAAAATGCGCAGTTAAGGCATGCAGGGCCTCATTCGTTCCGCATGTGAGTTTCCAGTCTTGGTGCTCGCCGGACTGCGCCGTTGTCATCGCTCGCGGTAACCAGGAGAAAAAGCGCAAGGCACTTGCCAGCATTGAGCGCCGTGAGATCAAGGTACGCAAGGAGAAGCTGAAGAGCAGGGCGGAGCACATGCGCGAAGCCCAAGCCGCGTTCAACGAGTGGGTCCGCCTGCGTGATTCCCATCGCCCTTGCGTGAGCTGCGGTCGCCACCACGAAGGCCAATACCACGCAGGGCACTACCGCTCTGTGGGGGCGAACCCCGAGCTACGATTCGAGCCGCTCAACGTGTGGAAGCAATGCGCACCATGCAACACATACCTGTCTGGCAACCTTGTGAATTACCGGCTTTCGCTCCTGCAGCTGATCGGCCCGGATAAGGTCGATTGGCTGGAAGGACCGCACCCGGCTCGCAAGCACTCCATCGAAGAAATCAAAACGATCAAGGCCGAATTTAGGGCAAAGACCAAAGAACTTAAGAGGGCTGCTGCATGATTTATCGTAACGTGATTTCCGCCGTAGTCCGAGCGCTCGCGGCTGAGACCATCACCTCTGCCGGTGGCTGCGACTTTGAGCCCAAAGTGCAGTGCGCCAAGCAGAAGGGGGAGATCGTTGGCAAAGAGGCGGCGCTGCTCCAAGACTGCTGGGTGTTTGGTCGGTTGCACAAGGCGCTTACTCCAGCGCACTGGCGGGCACTGGTAGCGAAGTACTCCACTCACGAAGAGCGGAAGCACAGCGCCATTCTGGAATTACTTAACTCGGTCAAGACGCCAGCGCCGAAGCGCTTCCGGGAATGTGCAGTTTTGACCTGGGCAATTCCTCAAGTCGCTGGTGCGGAGGGTAAGCGCACTGCCGCCGTACTGCCGGCAGCTTGGTACGACATCACCAACTGGGGCAACGACGGCAAGCCGGAGTCGACCCGGTATCGGTGGCGATCCTCTATCCGCAAGGCGCTGGACGATCAGGTAAATGAGGCGCTCAGCGCTGCTCAGGAGTTGCTTGACGCAGAGGGTTTGATCGAAAGTTGCGCGGCGTAGCAAAAAGCAATTGCAATGAGTGAGAAAGTGAGAGAATATTTATCCATCCTGACGATCTTGCGCGTTAGGGATTCATAATTCGAAGCCTCGCCAAAATGCGGGGTTTTTTTTCGCCCGCTCGTCGATGAAAATGCACTACGTGTATTCAATCCTTCTCTCAGTAGTAAGCGCAGCACCTGCGCCCCTGACGGGAGAACATTATGATCGAAGACAATAACGGCCCTGATGCGCCATACCCGGGGCCAAGCGAGCAAACGCCTAAAGCTAGTGAAGGACATGATTCGGGCTTAGAGAATGCCGAATCTGAGCCGAAGCAGGGCGCTAACGAACGGCCAGAAGATTGGAACCCACCACCCGGAAACCCAGGCTCTGATCAAGACGCCCAAACAAACCGAGGTAATGGCGGTGCGGCTCTTACTGATGATTCGAACTCGGTCGACCAGCGCGATGATTTGAAAGAACCGCGCGACGCTCCGGCGTCCGATCCTGAATCCGGAGCTTGAAATAGAATTTCCCATTGCCCGCTCCGTGCGGGCTTTTTTATGCGACAAATTGCGCTAGCCCCGCATATCGCGGGGCTTCGGAACAATCAATTCAATTCCTCATCGCGCGCTTAATTCGCATCCAGTCCTGATAACCGGCCGTTCGTTTTGCATCCGCAACAGCTTCTGCTTCAGAGAAGCGCGCCCAGGCTTCAGCACTTCCTCGGTCGTACTGGATGATCCTATAAGCAGCTTCATCGAGCGCGTCTGCTTGACGAAAAAGCTCGGTGTTGGCAGCTATCTCGTCGTCCCAATAACGCTCATCTCTAAAGCCCAGAATGCTCTCGGTCATTGGAGTGCTCCTCGTCCCAGGTGAGAGCTGATGACTCTCGCCACCGGACATCTGTAACGCCAAACCTTTCCGCCATAGGCTTGGAAAAACGTTTAAGCGGCGGCCGGCCTGGCTTGGGTATTGGAACGAGGCCTGCGTCGCAGCTCGCCCACTGCCACGCTTCCGTGTTGTTCATCAGCTTCGTTCGAATGATGAATGACTTCGGTTTCCCGTGAAGTCTGTATTCAATTACGAAAAGGTCTATCGGTTTCATGAGTCCTCCTATTGCTCATGAACTAATGATTTTTGCTAGACGAAAAAATTCAAAGAATTGTCCGACAATCTTTAACGGACTGATTTGGATAAAAATTCCGGCCTACGCCATCGCGTAGCCCTTTGTTTTCGGCTCCGCCACACCCATCGCCTCAAGCTGGGAGTGCAGCGGATGCCGACCTATTCACATGCCCACGGAGTCGAGTGCATGGATTCTTTGCACCGCCTGCTCGACAGGTTGGATCTGCTGATCGCCGGCCTGTTTGGCGTCATTGTCGCCAGCTGGTGGCACAAGGACGATCTGACAGATTGGCGAGCCTGGCTTATTTTTCTCACTACCGGCTTGGCCTGTTCCGTGTACCTGACTGGCATGGTGAGCGCTTACCTTGGTGTGACTGAGCCGAACATCGTCATCGGTGTTGGGTTTCTGCTGGGTACCTTTGGCGGATCGCTGCTCGCGGCCATCAATCGGGCCATCAAAGCTGCTGACCTCTGGGCGCTTATTCGCCAGCGGTTCGGGGGAGGCAATCCACCATGAATCTTGAACTGATCAACTCGATCGCCTGCGGCTTGATTGCCTTGTGGGCGACTTGGTGTGTTCTGAGTGGACGAGTGCGGGACGGAGTCCTCGGCAAGCTGATCTATTCGGCGATCGCCATCAGCGGTTTCGTCGTGATGAGCCGGGAGCAGAACATCTTCATGATGGGGCCGACCACCGCCGGGATTACGTTGCACGTATCGCTCGCGCTCGCAGGTCTGCGCCACATCTTCATGGTCATCTGGTGGCAGCGAGTGAAAGCCTGGCTCTGCCGGACGCTGAACTGCGAACACTGCCTGCGCTGTGACAAGGCGCCGGGCGTTATCGAGCGTCGATCCAAGTAAGTCGCGACACGTTTCGCGAATCAGCAAATTGTGTCGCGACACTGGAGAAGAGCATGAGTGATCAATCGGGCGAGCACGTTCACTGGGTTGCCGACGGCCGCGGCCGGCGGTTGGTGTTCATAGATGGTGTGCGCACCAACTGGGTGGCGTATGCCGACACCAAGGCAGGTATCGCTGTTGTCTTCGATGACCCGGTAAAGTCCTCAGATGGCGAGCACATCGATTTTCATCCTGTGTGGGGTGAGATCACTGTTGTTCCCGTGGAGGACGCATGAGCAACGTAACTCGCCTTTATCATGCGCTGCCGCTGAGCGCGGACATCAACAAGGCTGTGACGGATTTGGACACTGCCATCGCCGAGGCAATCGATGCAGACAAAGCTGCCGGCTTGCCTCAAGGTCTGGTGTTGGCAATCCTCCACGGACAGGCCCACGCCCAGACGCACGAAATGGTGAAGGCATGACCGCCAAGCTGATCGACTTCAAGCGGGAAGGATGGCGAGACGCTGCGAAGACACTGCGCAAGATCGCTGACGACCTTGATGCTGGCGTCCATCCGGAATGCACCGTAGGCGCGCTCACCCTCGTAGGGCCGAAAGGCGAGGTGACGGTGTTCGGTCTCGGGCCCAAGTGCGACGACCTGCAGTGCTTAGGTGCGATGCGCTTGGGTGAGCAGAAGCTGATTGATGTCTTGCTCGATGGCGGGGAAGGGTAGGTGTGCCGCAGGTGAGTGCGGCACGGGCAGATCACTTAACTTTCAATGCCTCTTGGATTTGGTCGGCATATTTAGAAAGGTTGTCAAGCTCTTGCGAGAGGTGAACCGACGCCGAGCTTGATGCGCGTGCTGCGATCAGTTCCAGTGCACTAGCGACGGCATGAGCGCGGGCGACTTCCGAAGGGATCCTTGGACCTACAGCGGTAGTGGAGGCGCTGTGAAGTGTTTGAGACATGTTTCTTTCCTTCCGTTGAGTTGATCCCTACCAATACCGGCAACCCGTCACTACTTCAATCCCTGCTTTAGACTTACCTGAGACAATTTATGACAACCAAGCAACCCGACTGGGAGGTGATCGAACGAGCCTACCGGGCCGGTTCGCTTTCCATCAGAACCATCGCTGAGCGCCAGGGCGTGAGCGACACCGCGATCAGGAAGAAAGCCAAAGCCCTTGGATGGGCGAGAGATCTTTCTGACCAGGTACGAAAAGAGGTTCGCAGCAAGCTGGTTCGCGGAGAGGTTCGCAACGACCAAGGCGCGAACTGCGAACTCGACGCCGAGATCATCGAAGAGGCCGCAGAGGAAGGCGCCCGGGTGGTTCGCAGTCACCGGCGAGACATTCGCAAGGCGACGAATCTTGCGAACCTGCTGATGGATGATCTGCTGTCGACCATTCAGCGCCGCGAAGAGATCGAAGAAGACATCGAGGCCGAGACCTCCGAAGACAACAACGGTATGCGTCGCGCATCAATGCTCGCCGCCGTCTCGCTGCCCAGCAATTCCAAAACACTGTTCCAGCTTTCCTCTGCAATGAAGAACCTGCAGGTTCTGGAGCGTCAGGCATACAGCCTGGACGAGAAGGAGAAGACGGACGAAGCCGACGAACTCTCGAAGATGATGGACGAACTATCGAAGGACGCCTGACATGAAGCCCGAGCACATGAAGCTGCTCCGGGATAAGCGTTGGAGGCTGAACAATCTCTACTTCATCACTGACAAGCAGGGGAAGAAAACCCGCTTCCGGATGACGGACGAGCAGATCGAATACTTCGACGGGATGCATACCCGGAACATCATCCTTAAAGCTCGGCAGCTGGGCTTCACCACCGAATGCTGCATCATTCAGCTCGACGCAGCTCTGTTTGAGTCGGCCAAGTGCGCGTTGATCGCCCACACCCTGAACGATGCCAAGCGCCTGTTTCGGGAAAAGGTGAAGTACGCCTACGACAATCTGCCGAAGGAGATCCGCGCCGCTAATCCGGCGAGCAACGACGCAGCCGGTGAGTTGGTGTTCAGCAAAGGCGGTTCGCTCTACGTCAGCACTTCGTTCCGGGGCGGCACGCTGCGTTACCTGCACGTATCCGAGTTCGGGAAGATCTGCGCCAAGTTTCCGCACAAGGCGCGCGAGATCGTTACCGGCGCGTTTGAGGCTGTGGCCACCGATTGCTTCGTCACGATTGAATCGACAGCGGAAGGCCGAGCCGGCTACTTCTTCGATTACTCGCAGACGGCCGAGAAGCAACTCCTGTCCGGTACGCCGCTCGGCAAGCTGGACTGGAAGTTCTTCTTTTTCAGTTGGTGGAAGAACAAGGCCTACTGGCTCGACCCGACTGAGGCGGTCATCCCGCAGCGACTGACCGATTACTTCAACGAGCTGTTCGCCAAGCACGGCATCGACACGAACCCGGGCCAGCGCGCCTGGTACGCCGCCAAGGAGAAGACCCTCGGCGACGACATGAAGCGGGAATACCCGTCTCTGCCGGCAGAAGCCTTCCAGCAGTCAATCGAGGGCGCCTACTACGCCAAGCAATTTACGAAGCTCTACGCCGCTCAGCGCATCGGCGCGCTACCGGACAACAGCCATCTGCCGGTGCACACGATCTGGGATATCGGCGTCGGCGACTCTACGGCGATCTGGTTTGTCCGGATCGTCGGCGAGGAATACCACGTCATCGACTTCTACGAGAACAGCGGTGAAGGCCTTCGGCATTACATGAAAGTGCTCAAGGATCGCAAATACACGTATGGCGATCACTGGGGCCCCCACGACATCGATAACCGAGAATTCGGCAGCGACGGCAAGACTCGCCGCGAGCTGGCACGCGAGGGCTACGAGATCGACGGGCAGAAATACAGCCTCAAGTTCAGCGTTGTTCCGAAGCTTGGCATCGACGAAGGCATTGAGCAGGTGCGGGAGATCCTTCCGGCCTGCGCCTTCGATGAGTCCAAGTGCGAACTGGGTATCTCCTGTCTGGAGAATTACCGAAAGGAGTGGGACGACAAGCGGGGCTGCTGGAAAGACAAACCACTTCACGACTGGTCATCGCACGGCGCGGACGCCTTCCGCTACTTCGCCGTATCGATGGGCCGACGCAAACGCACAGGCGGAACACGCCGAATTGGAGGCTTGGCCTGATGCCAGTGCAATCGACAAACCCCGATTACGACGCGCACATCGCCGAATGGGAAATGATGGACGACGCGCTCGAGGGTGAGTGCGCCGTAAAGCGCAATGAACGCAACCTGCCCAAGCCGAGCGGCATGGTCGAAGCTGAGAAGCTCGACGCTGGGGGCAACAAGTACCTCTACGAAAATTACACGAACCGGGCTCAGTACGAACACTGGGTGCGTGATTCTCTGCGCTCGATGATGGGCTTGGTATCTCGGCTGATCCCGGAGATCGAACTGCCCACCGGTTTGAAAGGGCTGGAGGACAACGCTACAGCGGACGGCTTCGGCCTGAAGCAGTTATTCTTCCGTATGGTGCGCCAGGCTATCTCGCACGGTCGGGTGCCGCTGGTGGTGAACATCGACGATAACGGCGAGCCGTATTTCTCGACGTACGCCACGCGCAACGCCATCAACTGGGACACCGCCGATCAAGGCGGCCGGCAGGACCTGGTGCTTTCTGTGTTCCGCGAGTTCCGCAAGAAGGGCGGCGACCGATACAGCCATGACTGCGACACGGTGTTCCGCGAGTTCTACATGCAAGGCGAGGTCTGTTACACCGCGGTGCGCAATGAAGGTGGTGAGCTAGTCGAAGATGAGAAGCCGTTGGGTACTACCGGCACCGACAACCGCCTGATCAAGGGCCTGTCGTATTTGCCTGTGATCTACTGCGGATCGACCGACAACTCTCCGGACGTCGATGAGGTTCCGCTTCTGACGATGGCGCGGGCGGCATTGAAGTCCTATCAGATCAGCGCTGACTACTTCAGCTCTTTGCATCAGACAAGTCATCCACAGCCATGGGTATCCGGCCTGGATGAGGCGGTAGAGTTGAGCGTAACCGGTCCATCCGCTGCCTGGGATCTTGGTCCGAATGGCAAGGCTGAATATCTGGAGTTCAAGGGCACGGGCATTGAAGCCAACCGCAAGGCGATGGATGACCAAAAGAACGCTGCGCTTGAAGCCGGCGCCAAGGTCATGGACGTGGCCGGTACGGAGTCGGGTGAAGCGCGCAAAACCCGCCAAAACGACCAGCACGCCACGCTACACAGCATCGTTATCACGGTGGCCGAGGCAGTAGAGCAGGGTCTGCGTTACGCCGCTGAGTGGAAGGGCTACGACCCCAAGCAGGTCAAGTTCAAGGTAAATCCTGAGTTTGTGACCCCTACGGTCGACGCCCAGGTGCTCGCGGAACTGCTTAAGGGTGTGATGGCTGGAACGATCAGCGCCGACACCTACTGGCAGTACCTCACCACCGGCAAGCTGCCGGAGCGCCCATACGAAGACGAAGCCGACCTGATCAGCGATGAGCGCGAGTCGGCCGGCATCAACCTGGACAAAGAAGATGCCAACAGCAAACCAGGAACAGGCGGACAGCCAACTGCTGGAGCAGACGACACGTCACTCGGTAATGCTGGAGCGGCTTAAGGCCGGCGAGGTCAAGAAGTTTGAGAAGTACTTGCGCCAGATCGACGCACTGGTGCGGGAGCAACTGACCCGCAAGGAGTTGACGACCTACAGTCGCGATCGCCTTGAGCAGTTCCTGGCCCGAGTCGACGGAAAGCTGCTGGAGATTTACAAGGCCTTCGGCGATGTTGTGCAGGTCGACCTGGTGGAGATTGCGCTGTATGAGTCCACCTTCGAGGCCAGCAGCCTCAGCCATGCGTTGTCGATTGATGCAGTTATCCCAGCCAACGTCGTGATCCGGGCCGCGGTGTTCTCGTATCCGCTTCAGGTCAAAGGGTTGGATGGCGGCAAGCTGCTGAAGAGCTTTCTCAGCGGCTGGACCAGGACTGAAACAATGCGGGTGACGAACACGATCCGGCTCGGCTTTGGTCAGGGCCAGACGAACGCCCAGATCATTCAGGCAGTGCGCGGCACCGCGGCGCAGAACTTCACCGACGGCATTCTCGCTGTGAGCAACCTTAACGCAGCGTCAGTCGTGCAGACGGCGATTCAGCATGTGGCTACGACTGCGCGGATGGAAACCCTCAAGGCTAACAGTGACGTGGTGCTGGGTTATCGCTGGTTGTCGACACTGGACCGCAAGACGTCTCAGCAGTGCAAAGGCTTGGACGGAATGCGCTTCGACCTGGGCAAAGGGCCGTTGCCGCCGGCGCACATCAACTGTCGCTCCACGACGGTGCCGATAACGAGGCTGTCAGAGATGTTTTCAAAGGGCGCCACGCGCGCATCGGTAGGCAATACTGGCGTTGGCCAGGTCGATGCCAGCATGAATTATTACGAGTGGCTGGCGACGCAGCCGGCGAGCTTTCAGGATCATGCGCTCGGACCGGTGCGAGGCAAGCTGTTTCGCAATGGTGGCCTGACGCCCGAGAAGTTTGCCATGCTGCAGCTCGACAAGAGATTCAAGCCGTTGACTCTGGCGCAGTTGAAGGATCTCGAACCTGACATGTTCACCCGGGCAGGCGTTACACTTGGGGCTCAACCAGGTTGAGATGACCGATGCAGATCATTGTTGAGGATGGGCAGGGAAGGGCAGATGCCAACAGCCTCGTGCCGCTGGAGAAGCTGACCTTCTACCGCGACTACTACGGCTTTCGATTCCCTGAGACGGAGGCTGATCAGGTCGCGTTGCTACTGCGTGCCGCGGCAGAGATCAACGCCCGGCAGTGGAAAGGGCGTAAGGCCAATCCCGATCAGGCCATGGCCTGGCCTCGACGTGACTGCAAGATCGAATACCAGACGCTTTCGGAGACGTTCGTGCCCTTTGAGCTTGAGTGGGGCCAGGTACGGCTGGCGGTCGAGCTGTACGCCGCCGAGCAGGGCTTCCAGATCGAAGAGCCAACTCACTGCACTGAGCCAAACGGCCGGCGCACGCGGTTGAACCGTGATACGCCAGGATTGCGCATGCGCCCGCCGCCATATGCCCCGAGCAGGACGCAGTTCGCTGATTACCTGGTCATGCGCGGGCTTTCGATAGTCCGATAAACCACAGAATTCACACCAAACCGCCCAATGGGCGGTTTTTTTATGCCCGTCAGGCGGGCCAACCAATCCCCAGGGGATACCCATGCCATTTGAATTTGACCCGGCCGCCGCTGGCCTCACCCTCGACGCAACTCAAACCGCAGCCCTCCAAGAGGTGCTTGGCGGAAAGGTTCAGGAGTATCTGGACAAGGAAGTAAACGGGCTCAAGTCCAAGAATCAGGAATTGCTTGGTTCTAACCGTACCATCAAGACCGAACTGGACAAGCTGAAAGGTCAATTCGAAGGCCTGGATATCGACGCGGTGAAGGGCTTACTCACCAAAGTCGGCCAAGACGAAGAAACGAAGCTGATTGCCGAAGGCAAGCTCGACGAGGTGATCAATCGCCGCACCGAGCGCCTTCGCACCGACTCCGAGAAGCAAATCAAAGCCGCCAATGAGCGCGCCGACAAGGCCGAAGCCTTCGCTGCCAAGTACAGCGACAAGGTACTGGCCGACTCCATCCGCGCTGCTGCCATCAAGGCTGGCGCGCTCCCCGAGGCAGCCGAAGACATCATCCTGCGCGCCCGGGGCACTTTCAAACTCAGTGAAGACGGCGAGGCGATTGCCACCGACCGTGACGGCGACGTCGTTTACGGGAAGGACGGGAAAACCCCGCTGTCGCCGCTCGAATGGGCGGAGTCGCTGCGTGAAACAGCAACACACCTGTGGCCAAGGGCTCAGGGTGCCGGGCAGACCGGCGACAACGGTGGCAAGGCCACGAAAAAGTGGGGCGAGTACACGGAAACCGAGCGCGCTGCGCTGGCCCGAGACAACCCCGATCTGTTCAAGAAAATCCAGGCCACCCAAGGAACCTAATTCATGGCAACTACCCAACTGACCGACATCTTCGTCGGCGAGTACTACGCCTCGCTGGCGCCGGTTAACAGCCCGGAAAAGACCGCTGTTTATGAGTCGGGCATCGTGACTCGCTCGCCTGTGCTGGATGCGATCGCCTCCGGCAGCCAAGGCACTGCCGAGATCAGCTACTGGCAGGATCTGAACGCTGATGAAGCCCCGAACATCAGCAACGACGACCCGAACGACCAAGGCGAAGTTGGCAAAGTCGAGCAGGACAGCATGCGTGCCCGCGTTCTTTACCTCAACAAAGGCTACGGCGTTACCGACCTGACCGCAGAGCTGGCCAACACCGAACCACAACAGCAGATCCGCAACCGCTTCGGCACCTACTGGACTCGCCAGTGGCAGCGTTACACCCTGGGAGCCGCTCGCGGCATCATCGCCTCAAACATCGCGAACAACGGTGGTGACATGGTCATCGACGCGGGCGCGACTATCAGCGCGAACGCCTTCCAGGATGCTGCGTTCACCGCGGGCGACGCGGCCGACCAGTTTGGCGCGATCGGCGTGCACTCGGTCGTGATGAACCAAATGGTCAAGCAGGATCTCATCGAGTACCTGCGTGACTCCGACGGCAAGATCATCCTGGCCACTTACCTGGGCAAACCTGTGTTCATGGATGATGGTCTGGTCTATGGCACTGGCAAGTACCTGTCCGTGTTCTTCGGCCAAGGCGCTTTCGGTTATGGCGAGGGCACGCCGAAGGTGCCGGTAGAACTCGAGCGTAAGCCGGGCGGCGGTAACGGCGGTGGTGCCGAAGTGTTGTGGGAGCGAAAGACCTACATCCTCCAGCCTGCTGGTTTCAGCTGGAAGGGTTCTGAAGCCCAGAACGCGAGTCCTACCGCTACTCAATACGCGGCCGCAGGGAACTGGCAGCGCGTGTTCAACCGGAAGCAGGTCCCGTTTGCTGCTGTTATCAGCGGTACCACCGCGCCGTAATTCGGCTTCCACAACCAGGCGCCTTTATCGGGCGTCTGGATGTTTTTGAGGTGACTCATGAAAGTGATTTATACGGATACGCCGGGCAATGAACGGGGCGTCTGCTACCGCCTGCTGAGCGAGTTCTTCGGCGTGATCGGCACCGCCAGCGAGGTGGTCGTCGATGGCGATGCGCAGGAGATCGTCGACGCATATCAGGCGGCTGGCATCAAGGTTTCCGATGGCAACGAGCAGGAAGCTACGGAAACCGACCCTCTGAAAATGAAGGTCCCCGAGCTGAAGGAGTGGCTGGCGGCCAAGGGCATCACCTTCGACGCCACGGCCAAGAAAGAAGACTTGCAGGCCTTGGTGCCGGCGGAATAAGGACAAACACATGACCGACTTCATCACCGTCGCCGATGTTGACGCCCAGCTCGGTTCTGGCTGGGCCGGCACCGGTGATCCGGTTCTTGCCGTGACCATGGCCAATGCCTGGCTCACGACCAAGATTAAGCGGGCTGTTCCTAATCCAGTTCCGACCGAAATCAAAACAGCTGGCGCTCAGGTCGCCAAAGACGCGGCGGCGGGCAAGCTATACACCTCCACGCAAAAGGAAGTGCAGAGTAAGACCGTATCGGCTCAGTCCGGCACGTCAGTGAGCAAGACCTACGTGGCGGGCTCTTCCGATCAGTCCGCGGGCGTGAATTTCGCTTTGGCGCTGCTCGATCCGTGGATCAAGCGCTCCGGCGTAATGATGCTCAAGAGGACCTGATCATGGGAATGCGCCAAGAGATCCAGGCCGAAATGGCTGAGGCGTTCGATGATCCTGATGGCCTAGCCGATGCGGTCAAGCCAGTGACAGGAGTGCGAAAGGTTGCGGGCGAGTATGACCCTGACCTGGGCGGTGCGCCCGAAGTGACCACCACCTACGGCGGTCGTGGAGTATCTGGCAGCTATCTGGCCAAGGAAATCGACGGGTCATTGATTCAGACAACCGATGAAAAGCTGCTGATTTTGCAGAACGAGTTGTACGTCACTGTTGGCGGAGCACCGACAGCGATGATTGCCGAGCCGCAAATCGGCGACATTATCGGCGGAAAGCGCGCTCTGAACGTCAGCCAGGACCCCGTGGGTGCCACCTGGACAATTCAGCTGAGGGTTTGAAGATGGCATCCAAGTACGCCGGCCAGTCCGGTAGCTTCGCCCTGAACCTCGCCGAATTCGCAGCCAAGGCCACAGAGGCCATCGACGCCAGTCTTCGCGAGATCGTCATCGAACTCGGTAACAGCGTCATCCGCATGTCACCAGTGGGCAATCCAGAAATCTGGGCTGCAAACGTCGTTCATCGCGAAGCGAACACCCGGGTGGCAGACGATTACGACTTCAAGATCAACATTCGCAACACGATCATCAATCTCGATGAGTCGAACTTCACGAAGGCCGGCAAGCTCCGCAGCGGTGTGAAATACGCCAAGCCGCTGACCAAGGCTGAGCGTGACCAGAACTTCAATGTGAATGGCTTGGTGGGTGGCAAGGGCTACGTCGGAGGTCGGTTTCGCGGAAACTGGATGTTCAGCATCGGCGCGGCGGACACTACGACGACGGAAGAAGTCGATCCGAGCGGTGCCAAATCAACGGCGCGAATCGTTGCCGGTGCCATTGAGTTCAAAGCAGGGGATACCTGCTACATCACCAACAGCCTTGGTTACGCGATTCCCCTGGAGTTCGGGCATTCCACTCAAGCGCCGGGCGGGATGGTTCGCATCACTGTGGCTCGCTTCCAGCAGATCGTGCTTGAGGCCATCAGGAACAATCAGGTATGAGCCACAACGTCATTGCTTCGATCTACGAAGCTAAGCTGATCGCCTGGGCGAAAGCGTTGCCGACTCCGCTGAAGGTCGTGGTCGAGAACGAGGCCTTTACTCCCGGCGACGACGCCACTTACCTGAGAGCTTTCACGCTGCCGGCCGACACCGCGAGCAACACACTCGGCGGTGATCACAGGCTTTTCACTGGAGTATTTCAGGTCAGCATCGTGACGCCCTCGGGCAAGTACCGGGGCGCAGCTGGAGCGCTGGCGGATCAGATCGCCGCGCTTTTCCCGCTGTATGAGCGAAACACGAAAGGGGCACTCACCGTTGTGACGTTGACCCCAGTTGACCAGGGGCCAGGCATTCCCGGCGACACAAATTTCGTAGTGCCGGTGTCCTTCCAGTACCGCGCTGACACCACAACTTAATCCGCCCATTGGGCAAACCCGGAACCCGCCATTGAGCGGGTTTTTTCATGTCTGAAAAGAGGAAAATCCCATGGCCGGCATTCAAATGCCCAACGGTGCAACCTTTGAGATTGCTTCCGCCTACGGCACAGCAATTCCATTTACCTCGCTGAGTAACGCCAACCCGGCGGTGGCCACGGCCGCAGCGCACGGCCTGGCCGAAGGTGACATCATCGCGGTTAATTCCGGCTGGACCCGCCTCGACGGTCGCGCCGTTCGCGTTGCCGATATCGCCAGCGGCACTTTCGCACTGGGTGGTGTGAACACCACTAACGTTCAGCAATATCCGGCAGGCTCCGGCGTCGGCTCTGCACGCGAAGTGACCTCATTCACCGAGATCTCGCAGATCACCGAACTGAACTCCACCGGTGGCGATCAGCAGTTCCTGACCTACGGTTTCCTGGCTGACGATGATGATCGGCAGATGCCAACCACCAAGAACCCGATCACGCTTTCCATCACGGTCGCCGACGATCCTTCCAAGCCCTATGTCGATGTCTGCGAAGCTGCGGACGATGACAAGCAACCGCGTGTTCTGCGCCTGAACCTGCCAGGCGGGAGCAGCATTGTTTACAACGGCTACGTGTCGATCACTTCCACTCCGACCATGTCGCGCAACAACCTGATGGCCCGCGTTATCAGCGTCGCGTTGACCGGCCGTCCTACCCGTTATGCGGCGGTGGTGTAACTCATGGCCAAGTTCAAGATTGCTCAAAACCCTACCTTCAAAGCCGACGTCGATATTCCTCGCGTCGGCGGCACCACGATCAAGGTGCCCTTTGAATTCAAGTACCGCGATCGTAAGGAGCTCGCGAAGCTTTTCGCTGGCTGGCAGGAAAGCGCGAAGGAAGATCAGGAGCGTTTCAAGGCCAAGGGTGACGACCTCACGCTGATCGAGATCACCGACTCTCACGTTGAGCGGCAGGTCGAGCAGGTGACTCAACTGGTCACCGGCTGGGGCTTTGAAGACAAGCTGAGCCCTGAATCGATTCGCGCCTTGGTGGAAACCTCGGCCGGCGCCGGTGATGCGATTGTCGATGCCTACCAAAAGGCCTTCTCGGCGGCCCGGCTGGGAAACTGACGAAGGTCGCCCGCCTGATGTACGAGCCTGGTCCGTCTGAGGCGGATCTGGCGGCGTTCGGCTTATCCATCTCTGACATCCCCGAGGAAGAGTGCGAAGTGCTGGCCGAAAACTGGCCGGCCTTCGTGCTCTTCAACGCCATGTCCACTCAGTGGCGCACGGGCATGGGCGGGGCTACCGGCCTTGATTACACAGCTCTTCGAGACGTCTCCGACTTTGTCGGCACATCCAGAAAACAACTCAGAGAGATCTTCCCAGACCTTCAGGCTATGGAGGTCGAGGCCCTGCTCGTCATGAGCGAATCAAAGTAATGGAGCACTCATGTCGGGCACTATCGCGCAGTTAGGCATCGAGGTTGACTCGGGCGATGCGGTCAAGGCAGCAACTGACCTCGACAAATTGGTCGATGCGGGCAAGGACGCGGAGGAGGCAGCAAAGCGAACTGGCTCGGCGTGGGAGCAAGCCCTTGCCAGCATGGCAGGTGACACCAAGCAGATCGTGAAAGAGCTGCAGCTTCTGAATGCCAAGCAGGACGCCACCGCCCAACTGATGGCTACGGTGGGACGCTCGCTTGCGGAGGTCACGCAGGGGCTGAAAACCACTACGGCGGCAACTACTGAGCTCACTACCGCCGAAGTGAAACTGGGAGAATCTACAGAGGATGCGAAAAGTCGCCTTTTGGCGATGGCCAAAGCGTCCTTGGAGTCGAGCGAGTACTACCAGCGCCTGACCACAAGCATGGAGAACAATTCGGCGGCAATGGATGCTTCCGGGTCTTCGGCCAGCAGTTTGGCGGCGCTTGCTCGTCGCCTGAAGGCTGATTCAGATGCGCTGGTTGGATCAACTGACAAGCAAGCCGACGCGGCGAAAAAGGCGGCCGCTGCCACCGGCGTTCAGGCAGAAGGTCTGCAAACACTGCTCGGCAAAATCAACCCTGCCATTGCCGCGCTCGACAAGCTGGATCAGCAACAGGCGCAGTTGCAGAAGTACAAGGCCGCAGGGCTGATCGACGCTGATACGTTCCGGGAGTACTCCGCTCGTATCGATGCCTCTCGGCAGAAGCTGGGCGACTTTGATGAAGGTCTGAAAAAAACCGGTGCCAGCTCGAAACAGACCGAAGCGGCGCTTCGCCAACTTCCTTCGCAGTTCACGGACATTTTCACCAGCCTGGTCGGCGGGCAAAACCCGCTCTTGGTGCTGATCCAGCAGGGTGGGCAGATCAAGGATTCGTTCGGTGGTGTGGGAGCCACCTTTGATGCCCTCGGGGCAAAAATTAAGTCGATATTCTCGGGCGGCGCCGGTGCGGCCGTTCTCGGCGAGTCGTTGGCGGGAATAGCTGTCAACGCCAAGGATATGGCTGAGAGCACCGGCAAGGCCGGCGAGAGCCTGTCCGATCTGGCTGAAGGTGCAAACACTGCAGCTGACGCTACTAAAAATGCCAAGGAAGCAACTGACGCCCTTAGAGCCGCAACACCTCCGCTGGGGGTTGGACTTGGGCTGATTCTTGGCGGCGCCGTTGTTGCAGCGGCAGCCATTGCGGCTTTGGGGTTCGCATACAAGCAGGGCAGCGCGGAGTCCACTGCATACACTACAGCTCTGGCGATGACCGGAAATACTGCGGGAACAACGGCAGCGCAACTAAGTGTTATGGCCAAGTCGGTATCCGAGTCAAATGGAACAATCAACGAGGCAGCTGCGAGCCTGGCGCTGCTCGCGGCATCAACAAGGATCCCGGTCACCTCGTTCGAAATGATCGCCACAGCGGCGGCAAATTTTGAGGACGCGACTGAAAAAGCTGCATCTGAGACCGTCGCAAACTTCGAGAAAATCGCCAAAGACCCAGTAAAGGCAGTTCTTGCCTTGAACGAGTCGATGAACTTCCTGACGGTCAGCACTTACGAGCAGATCACGTCTCTTGAACGCCAGGGCCGAACCCAAGACGCTGCGACCGTTGCGAGCAAGGCTTATGCCGACTCACTGAACACTGTTTCGGCGAATGTGAAAGCAAACCTCGGTGTTATCGAGGCTGCCTGGAAGGATGTTGCAGACGGAGCGAAAGGCGCTTGGGACGCGATGCTCAACGTTGGCCGAGAAAAATCCTTTGCTGACAAAATGTCGGATCTTGAAAGGCGCATAGCCGACTTCAAGGTACAGGGCGAAAGCTTGGGGGGGAGTTTTGGCGCTTCACTTTCGGCCAATGCCATTGCGAAACTCGAGGCCGAAAAAACTCAACTTTTGATAGAGAAGGGTGAGGAGGATCGCCGGGCCGCCGCTAAGGGCTTTGCTCAGGAGCAGGAAAAGAAAGCCGTATCAGCTGCAGAGCATATCGGCAAGGTTCGCGAGAGCTTCCAGAGCAATGAGCAGAAGCGCGACAAGGAGATACTTGATTATCGAAAAAGTGTCGAGGAGCTCAGAAAGAGGAATGCAACCAGCCCCCTTCTCGATGAGAAGCTCGTTGCGAAAGACATCCAGAACATCAAGGACAGATACAAAGATCCCAAGGCTCCATCCGCAGGCGTTGTTGACCTCACCGGTTACAACGCCGCACAAAATGCCCTGAAGGAGATCCAGGCCGAATACGCGAACACCCAGAAACAACTGGATGCCGCACAGAAGGCCGGGCTGATCTCGCAGCAGGAATATCTGCTGAAGCGCGAAGCGTTGATCGGCAACGAGAAGGACGAGGTCACGACCGCTTATGAGGCCGAGATTGCGGCGCTTGAAGCGGCGAAGGCCAAGGCCAGCACCACGGCCGAGCAGCGTATTCAGATCGACCAGAAAATCGAAGATGCGCGCGCGGATATGGTTCGGGCACAAAAGGCGGCGGACAGCGAACTGGATGTGCTGGCGAAGAATGAACAAGGCCGGCTCAGGAAGCAGGAGCAGGCGGTTCAAACCTACACCAACGCATTGCAGCAGCAAGTTGATACCTTGCGCGAACAAGGCCAGCGTGCCGCTGCGGGACTTGGCCAAGGAGACCGGCAGCGAGGCCTGGCGGATCAGCAGAACGCCATCGACGACCGCTTCAACTCGCAGAAGCTCGATCTGGCCAACCAGTATGGCGATGGCTCGCGCGGCATGAGCCTCGACGAGTACACCGAAAAACTGGCGGCGCTCAAAGCCACGCAGAAGGATCTGCACGACACGGTTCAAGCCAACTACGACGAGATGACGGCGGCCCAGGGCGACTGGAGCGCGGGCGCATCGTCGGCGTGGCAGAACTACCTGGAATCGGCCCGAGATGTCGCCGGTCAAACCAAAAGCCTTTTCACCAACGCCTTCAGTTCGATGGAAGACGCGATCGTCAATTTCGCCATGACTGGGAAACTGTCGTTCGCCGACTTCACCAAATCGATTCTGGCGGACATGGCGCGCATTGCCACTCGGCAGGCCAGTTCGGCGCTGCTTAGCAGCTTGGTTGGCGCTGCTACCAGCTACTTCACTGGTAGCGCAGCCGGGACCGGTAACGGCCTTGCAGCAGGCTCTGCTGGTGCCACCTCTTCAAACCTTGGCGCTTCACAGGCGGGTTATTCGTCGGCCTATCTACAAGCTGACGGCGGTGCTTGGGCCAATGGTGTGCAGATGTTCGCCAATGGTGGCGCCTTTACCAACTCCGTTGTGAGCAAACCGACAGCCTTCGGCATGGCTGGTGGCGGGCTTGGGGTGATGGGCGAGGCAGGGGAGGAGGCAATCATGCCTCTGACCCGAACCGCTGGCGGACAGTTGGGCGTCCGCGCACTCAGTGCTGGCGGCTCCGGAACGACGATCAGTATCAGCGCACCGGTCACCGTCGTAACGCAAGATCGCGGATCTGAGGGGATGCAAATCGACCAGCAAGCCCTGTCGAAAAGCCTGCAATCGCAGATGCAGTCGGTCGCTGAAAAGGCAGTGGCTGATTCTTGGCGTGCCGGCGGCACCAGCTTCCGCAATGTAAATGGGAGAGCCTGATGGCAATCGAGAAATTCACATGGCCAACCCAGCACGGCGACTCGCCCGAGATTACATATCGGGTGCGTACCGCGCAGTTTGGGGACGGCTACAAGCAGGAAGTGGGTGACGGCCCAAACAACAAGGAAGATTCCTACCCGTTCACCTACACCGGCTCGCAAGCCAAAGTGCTTGAGATCATGAGCTTCCTTGATCGTCACGCCGGCGCGAAAGCGTTTCTCTGGACGACGCCTCTGGGTCAACTCGGCCTATTCACGTGCAAGAACCCCGTGCCCACACCAGTGGGTGGCGGAGTTTTCAAACTCACTGGCACTTTCGAGCGTGCATTCCAACCATAAGGGGCAACCATGCCGCTGATCAGTGACATCCAGGTGCTTGAGCCTGGCAGCGAAGTGCTGCTCTTTGAATTGGACGGCACGGACTACGGCGCAGACGTTCTGCGCTTCCACGGGCACGCCATTCCGCACACGGCCGCCGAGCTGATCGCTGCCGGTGCCAATGCTGACCAATTGCCGGCGAAAGCGATTTACTGGCAGGGCAATGAGTACAGCGCCTGGCCAATGCAGATCGATGGCATCGAGGCGAACGGCGACGGCACTGCGGTGCGGCCGAATCTTTCAGTCGGCAACGTCAACGGACGAATCACCGCGCTGTGTCTGGCTTTCGAGGATCTGCTCGAGTTCAAGCTGACGATGCGTCACACGCTCGGCACCTACCTCGACGCGGCGAACTTTTCCGCCGGCAACCCAACTGCTGACCCAACCCAAGAGACGATTGAAGTCTGGTACATCGACCAGAAGACAAATGAGGACGGGGAAACGGTTAGCTGGGAGTTGGCCAGCCCGGGCGACGTCGGCAATGAATCCATTGGCAGACAGGCTACGACGCTGTGCCATTGGTGTCTCACCGGCGGCTATCGCGGGCCGAACTGCGGCTATACCGGGCCATACGTGACCAAGGACGGCATCGTCACCGACAACCCCGAGCTGGACGAGTGTGACGCCACGCTGGGCCGGGGCTGCATCCCGCGCTTCGGCGAGGGTAACCCGCTGCCGTTCGGTGGCTTCCCGGCTGTTTCCCTCATCGCACGGAGCTGACATGCGAAAGCACATCTTGAACGCGATCCAGGCACATGCGGCTGTCGAATACCCCAAAGAGTGCTGCGGTCTGCTGCTGGTGGTTGGCCGCAAACAGCAGTACTACTCGTGCCGCAATGTCTCCACCGAACCGAACGAAGAATTCCGCATCGACCCGGAGGAGTACGCGACTGCCGAAGATATCGGCGAAGTAATCGGTGTAGTTCATTCGCATCCGGACGCAACCAGCAGACCCTCGCCGCGCGACCTCGCCATGTGCGAGGCCACGGCTCTGCCCTGGCACATACTCAGTTGGCCGGAAGGCGATCTACGCACGCTCATGCCCTCCGGAGAAGTTCCGCTGTTGAAGCGACCCTTCGTGCACGGCGCGTGGGACTGCTGGCAGGTCTGCGCAGATTGGTACAAGCGCGAATGGGGCCTGGAGTTCGAAGCGTTCAAGCGCGCGGATGCCTGGTGGGAGAGCAAGAACAACACCAGCCTGTACGAAGCGAACTATGAGGCAGCCGGGTTCTACCGGGTCGACCAGCCGCAACGCGGGGACATGATCGTGATGGAGGTGGGGCGGACGGTTTACCCGAACCATGCCGGGATCTTCCTCGGTACTGATCCTGCACTACCAAGTGAGGATGCGGCAACGTTCGGCCCCGGGCCATTCCTGTTGCATCACCTGTACGGAAGACCGTCTGAGGTCATCGTTTTCGGTGGCCCTTGGCTCGACCGAACACGCCTGATTCTCAGGCACAAAAATGCACAACCAACCAAATGACGCGGCGAAGCCGCTCGGAGTTTGACTATGAACAACTTATCGGAGAAGGAAGCAGTTCAAGATGAACTGCTTTCAAAGCTTGCAGCTATGTACAAAGTTAAAGCGGCAATTAGCCCTTCGCGTGAGTCGCTACGTGATCATCAATCCCTTTAATAGTTGACTCGACGGCTTCAAAAGGGGTTTCGAAGAAATCGATTTCCTCCTTCCGGTTCCATTTGGCGATCGGATTCGCTTTTGCGCGAGCTAGCTGCTCTTTTAGGTATTGTCGCTCTTGAGGGGTCGATTTTTCATAAATGAAGCCGCTTAGAACTTGCAGTACAGAAAGCACCCCGTAGTTATACGAGCCGTCCAGCGTATCGTTTGTCATTGGCTCTTCAGCATTGCTCATTTCTCTTTCCTTGCGTTATCCGCGCCGAAATTGGCGTAATCCCAGTCCTTGGGCTTGCAGGCAAAGGACTGGGGAATCCTTTACCAGCCCCACGTAGAAGTCGAGTCAGACACGAACGTGGGCATTAAAACTTGGAACAAGTCCTTGTCTCTATACACAGTTTGGTAAGGCGAAATTCCAGTGACATTGCCCATGAAATCGCGCTGTGTGTATCGGGTACTTTCTATGGCGGTTTTTATCTGGGTTGCTGTGATGGGTTTATCCAACTGCTTTTCGAGATCCTGTCGTAGCACCTCTACATCAGTGTAGAAACCTGCTTTGCCCGTTTGGTTTTTGATCAGTAAATACTGGAATACAGCCTCATCTAAATCCATACCACTATTGGCCACGCCGATACCTCATTGCTTAGTTGATGTTGGCGGAACGCTACTACGAGTGGATCCAATTCTGCCACTGGCAATCCATCCACGCTGGATGCCCGGACAGGTTGCTGGTAATAGCTTGCGATAGAAGCCTTGCCATAGAACCTTATGAGGCGCTCGCCTCTATGAGCTGAGATCTAGGGTTGCAAGCTCTTACCAGGTACTATCTGAGACGTCATTAGGAAAATCCAACACAAGGAATGCGTGCATGAGTGTTTCGGTACTTGAACTGGAGTCAGTAGACCGCGCTGTTGCAATCGATGTGGGAACCAGCTGGCTGCAGAATGACCCGGATAGTCCGTTTCACGCAGTGATTGATGGTCAGGACTTGATAGAGGAGCGTTGCCTCTTGATCCGTGCTGATATTGAGACGCCTGAACGGAGAACCACCGGCCGTGTTGGATTTTGTAGCGTTCGAGTATGTGATGAGTTTGTAGAGCTGTATCGTTTCTATGTGGCTCCGCATTTTCGACGCTTGGGGATTGCTCGTAAAACATTGGCACTGTTTTCTGAGTATGTATCGAACGAAGGATTTTCCGAATTCTATATTGAGGTAACCAAAAAGGAAGCGCTGGAGTTTTGGAAGGTTGCAGCTCAGGATTTCGCTGTTACCCCGGCGGGCCACATGAAGTGGAAGCTGAGCTTCGCCCCAAAGGATCTTGAGTCAAGGGAGCAAAGCATGGGCAGCAGTGGTGCGAATGATAGTAGTGCATGACCTGCTGCTGCATGCGATGGATTGGTGCTCAGTTTTGCGCGTCGTGTGGCTATGGTAGATTCCTGCTATTAACAAGGAGCTAACACATGCGGATTTTGATAGCGGCGATAGCGGCAGCGTTGTTGGCTGGGTGTGCGACTTCGCCGGTTCCAGCGGATAAAGCTGACCCAGTCCCAGCCAATCGGCTCTACGCTTTCAGCGGAAAGTCTGAGGCACAACTGCTGGTCACCCGTGACAGTGGTCTCTATGGCTCGGGATGCAACTACCGGCTGTACATCGATGGCACGTTGGCGGCGGAGTTTGCTTCAGGTGAGGTCGCCCGATTCGGCGTGAAGGCAGGCAAGCACGTCCTCGGCGTTAAACCTAGTGCTGCGTGCGGCGGATGGGGTTTGGTCGAGCGCGAGGTGGACGCTAAAAATGGTGAAACTATCAGGCGTCGAATAACCCTTTCAGGCGACTCATTCGATATCTCACCAACTGCTATTTGAAATCATCCATCAAGCCCGCTGCTGCGGGCTTTTTTGTGCGCGGAGAAAAACATGGCTGCTTTAGCGGTTGCTTACAATCCAATGACTACGATCCTTCTGTCTGGGTCGCTGGCGAAGAAATTTGGCCGAGTTCATCGGCGCCAAATAGACAGTAAGCAGGTTTGGGAGGCTTTCAAAGCACTGAAGGCAACCCTGGACGGTTTCGAAAGTGAAATAAGACGACTTGACCGGCTAGGGATGCGTTTTGCCATCTTTCGCAATCGGAAGAATGAAGCGGCGGAGGCCTTTGATCTGGGCGGCACCCGAGAGCTTCGAATCGTCCCGGTTATCTCCGGCAGCAAACGTGCCGGGCTGATGCAAACGGTATTGGGCGTGGTGCTGATCGCGGTCGGTTTCTTCGCATATGGCTCTACCACTGCGCAAGGTGCAGCGTTGATCGCGGGCGGTATCGCCTCTACAGCAGGCGGTGTCATCCAGATGCTCAGTCCTCAGCAGGGCGGCTTGTCGCAAAGCTCATCCCCCGAAAACGCACCGTCCTATGCCTTCGGCAGCGCCAAGAACACCACGGCCAGCGGCAACCCGGTACCGATCTGCATCGGCGAACGCCGATGGGGCGGGATGATCATTTCAGCCTCGATCCTAGCTGAAGACAAAGTGTAATCAGGACAGCAGCACACCAACCGCCCGCGAGGCGGTTTTTTTATGCCTGGAGGAAAGCATGGGCGCAGCAGCACAGATCGATATCCACGGCGAGAAGGGCGGCAGCAGCAAGCCGAAGTCGCCGGTCGAAGCCAGCGACAGCCTGCGCTCGACCAACTTGGCGAAACTGCTGATCGCCGTGGGCGAGGGTGAGTTCGACAGCGTCCCGACGGATTACGACATCTACCTGGACAACACGCCGATCCGTGATGCCAGCGGCAACTACAACTTCCCGAACGTGCGGTGGGATTGGCGTTCAGGTTCGGTCGATCAAACGTATATACCCGGCATCCCGTCCGTTGAAAACGAGACGTCGCTGAACGTTGAGCTACGCAGCGATGCGCCTTGGGTGCGCTCGATCACCAACACTCAGCTTTCCGCAATTCGTATGCGCTTTGCCTGGCCGGCGCTTCAGCGGCAAGATGACGAAGGCAATGTCGGCGGCTACCGCATCGACTTCGCTATCGATTTGGCCACTGATGGTGGGGCTTATCAGCAGGTGTTTCCCGGCGCGGTGGACGGCAAGACCACTACGCGCTACGAGCGGTCTATCCGCGTTGATCTACCGGATGCCACCAGCGGCTGGCAGATCCGCGTGCGCCGCCTGACGCCAAACCAGAACAGCAACAAGATCGCCGACACCATGCTGATCGCCGGTTACACCGAGGTGATCGACGCCAAGCTGCGCTACCCGAACACCGCATTGCTCTACATCGAGTTCGACGCGGAGCAGTTCAGCAACATCCCGGCCGTGACCGTGAAGTGCAAGGCACGGCGCTGGATGGTGCCGAGCAACTACGACCCGATCCTGCGCACCTACACCGGGACGTGGGATGGCAGCATGAAGTCGGCGTGGACCAACAATCCGGCGTGGATCACCTACGGGGTGTGCACCGAAGACCGTTTCGGTCTGGGCAAGCGCATCAAACCGTTCATGGTCGACAAGTGGGAGCTGTACAGGATCGCGCAGTATTGCGATCAGATGGTGCCGAACGGTCTGAATGGTGTCGAGCCGCGTTTCCTGTGTGACATGAACCTGCAAGGCAAGGCTGATGCCTGGTCGCTGCTGCGCGATATCGCCGGCATTTACCGGGGCATGACCTACTGGGCTCAGGGCCAACTGGTGATGCAGGCCGACATGCCGCGCGCGCAAGACTTCGATTATGTCTTCACCCGCGCGAACGTCATCGACGGCAAGTTTTCCTATGGCAGCGCCTCAGCGAAGACACGCTATACCCGTGCGCTGGTCAGTTACGACAACCCGGCAAACAATTACGACACCGACGTCATTCCGTTCGCTGACTTGGAATTGCAGCGTCGGTACGGCGACCGGCCGACCGAGCTGAGCGCCATTGGCTGCACCCGGGCGTCGGAGGCGCAGCGGCGCGGCAAGTGGGCGATCCTCAGCAACAACCAAGATCGCACCGTGTCATTCAAGACTGGCATGGAAGGCGTGATTCCGTTGCCGGGCCACATCATCCCCGTGGCTGATTCGCTCTTGGCTGGTCGCGAGGTGGGCGGGCGTATCTCATTGGCGTCGGGCCGCGTGGTCACGCTTGATCGTAATACTCAGGCCAAGGCCGGTGATCGTCTAATCATCAACTTGCCCGGCGGCCGCGCCGAAGGCCGCACGGTGCAAAGCGTGAATGGCCGCGCCGTGACCGTAACGACGAACTACAGCGAACCGCCGATCGCGCAATTGCAGTGGGCGCTCGATGCCAATGACTTGGCGATCCCGCTGTACCGCGTGCTGCGCACTCGGCGCACCACCGAGGGCGATTTTGAGATCAGTGCGCTGCAGTACGACCCAAGCAAATTCGCTTACATCGACACCGGCGCGCGCCTTGAAGAGCGTCCGATCAGCGTAATCCCGATTACCGTTGTGCCGGCGCCGGCAAGCGTCACCGTCGTCTCCACCTCATCGGTTGTGCAGGGTCTGGCCGTAGCCACCATGACGATCAGTTGGCCGGCCGTGGATGGCGCGGTTGGCTATGACGTTGAGTGGCGCAAGGACAGTGGCAACTGGATCAAGCTTCAGCGCACCGGCATGACCAACGTCGATGTGGTCGGCATCTACGCGGGCGCCTACGTGGCCCGCGTACGCGCGGTGAGTGCGTTCGACATTTCGTCGATCTGGCGCAACTCGATCCTGACCAACCTCAAGGGCAAGCAGGGTTTGCCACCGGCACTCAGCTATCTGACAGCTACGCCGCTGCTCTTTGGCATCTACCTGAAGTGGGGCTTCCCGGTTGGCGCCGAGGATAGTCAGCGCACTGAAATCTGGTACGGGCCGACGACTCAACTGGACGCGGCCACGAAGCTGACCGACCTGGCTTACCCGCAAAGTGACTTCTCCATGCTCGGCTTGCGTGCCGGCGTGACGTTTTACTTCT
This sequence comes from Pseudomonas sp. PB103, assembly GCF_009764635.1. Lineage (NCBI taxonomy): Bacteria > Pseudomonadati > Pseudomonadota > Gammaproteobacteria > Pseudomonadales > Pseudomonadaceae > Pseudomonas > Pseudomonas sp. PB103. Next base: position 36,177 of record NZ_RWIL01000130.1, read on the forward strand.
GGGGGCGGATCGTCGACAAGATCGGCAACATCGGGCCTTGGTATCCGATCGGCATGGGTGTGCAGGGCCAGTCGAGTTCAGACGCGGCGGCAATTCTGGAAATGATCGCAGGGGAGATCGGTCGTACAGAGCTCGGCCAGGACATTCTCGACGAGATCGACAAAATCCCGGGACTTCAGGCGCAGATTGATGCGCTGGACGGGCTGAAGACTTACAACCCAGACGACACCTACGAGGAATACGACCTTGTCGTGGTTGGCAAGAGGATCTACCAAGCCACAGGCCCGGTGCCGATTGAAACCCCACCACCCAATCCTACCTATTGGCTGGACGTTGGTCAGACCGTGCAAACGGCGAACGGGTTGGCTCAGCAGGTTGCGACCAATACCGCCGAGATTACCGAACTAGACGGCGTAGTTACGGCGCAAGCAACGGCCTTCCAGGCTCTTCGTGCATCTTTCCGAGACGACGGCGGGGAGGGTGATCTCGCTGATGCGCTGCAAGGCTGGAACAGTACCTCCAGCATTGCGACCGAGTCGAAGGTGAGGGCGTCGGAAAACGAAACGACCGCCCGAACCATGACAGAACTGACGTCGACCGTCGGTGAGAATCAGGCGGCTGTTGTTGACCTGCGGCAAACCGTGGCAACCGATAAGGAAGTCACGGCACAGGCAATCACCCAAGTTACCGCGAAGGTCGGCGAGAACACTGCCGCCATTCAGGAAACTTCGACTGCCTACGCGGACACCAGCGGAAAGCTCACCACGATGTGGTCGGTGAAGATGCAGGTCACGCAGGACGGAAAGTACGTCGCGGCGGGTATTGGGCTTGGAATCGAAAATACCGGCGCCGGATTGCAGAGCCAGTTTCTGGTGAGCGCGGATCGATTCGCCATCGTCAACACCATTGCCGGCGGCGCGATCTCGGTACCGTTCGCGGTGCAGGGCGGCCAAGTGTTCATGAACTCGGCGTTCATCGCTGACGGGACGATCACCAACGCCAAGATCGGCAGCTACATCAGCTCCATCAACTATATCGCCGGCCAGCAAGGCTGGATTCTCAATAAAGACGGAACGCTGGAGATCAACGGCATCGTGCCTGGACAGGGTCGGCTGGTGATCAACTCGCTGAACGTCTCGGTCTACGACGTCAACAACGTGTTGCGTGTGCGTCTCGGCTATCTGGGGTAATCAATGGCTCATGGCATGCGGATCTGGGGCGCCGACGGGGCGCTTCAGGTCGATGAGAATTCGTTCACCATCCGGGTGGTGTTTTCGACGCTGGTCACTTTCAGCAATGCTGCGAAGACCAACCAAGACTTCTCCGTCCCGGGCGTCGGACCAGCAAATGGCGCTGCAATCGTGGTGCCGATTGGGGCTTATACGAATCAGCAAATGCAGTTCGAAACAGAGCTCATCGACAATGTGGCACGGGTCTATAACCACACGCGTGGTTACGCAAGCACGATCGCGTCCGGGACGATGCGACTGATCGTCATGAGGTTCAACTGATGGCCTATGGACTCGAATTCACCAACAACAGCAACGTGGTCACCATCGACTCGGAGTTTTCAAGGTTGATGGTAATTGCCAGCGGCAGATACGCCCCGACCGAAGAGGGAGGTATGGGGTCGACTACTTACTTCGCAAGGCCGGTGACTTCGCAAGAGCCACCTCTCGTATTTGTCCGCCCTGATACCGTCGCGGGCATCGCAGGCTTGAGCAGCATGAGGCTGATCGGATCGGCTGGAAACTGGACTGGCTTCTATGTTCGGGCTTACAGCACCGCTACCGCCCAGCCCAATGGTCGCTATTTTGTTGGTGCTTTCGCCGCTCAAGCAGTGGCTCAGTACGGCATGCGGCTGTGGGATGGGACCGGCAAAATGCTCTTCGATTCAGGAACCCCCAACGCGACTTTCACGCGCAGTTTCCAAAACTGGACCTACGTGAAATCCGATATGACTGATCAAGGCCTGTACCGGAACTACTACTCGGTGCCGTTCAGCTTCCCGCAAAACGAATTCATGCTGATCAATAATTTCGGCATGAACATGGTGTCCGGCGGGACGATTCCCAGACAGCTGTATTGCACGTGGGATTTCGTGGGAAACACGCTTTACGCCGTAACTGTCGCAGCCAACAACCCCTTCAATTTTTTCCTTCTAGCGGTTTTTGCCAAGCAAGCCGTCTAAATTCGCTTTCTATAGGATGCTGCCATGCCCTGGTACAAATCAGGAACGGTCTCTGTCACCCAAAATTCCAACGCGGTCATCGGTGCCGGCACGGCGTTCATTGCTAATAGCCGGGTCGGCGACGCATTCCGTGGGCCTGATGGTGGCTGGTACGAGGTGACGAACATTGCCAGCGACACGGCCATGTCGATCTCACCGAACTATCAGAGCGCCACAAACGCTGCCGGCAGTTACGCGGTGGCGCCGATGCAGGGCTATGTCAAGGACTCGGCCGATGCGCTGCGCTCGTTGGTCAATCAGTGGGGCCAAAAGCTGGCGGCGCTCGGTACGACCGGCAACTATGAAATTCTTCCAATCAGCAAAGGTGGCACGGGCGGCGCAACATCGGGCGAGGCACTGACGGCGCTCGGGTTTTCCAACTTTGGTAAATCGCTGATAGACGATGCAGACGCCGCTGCCGGGCGTGCGACTCTTGTCGCGGCGAAGAGTGGGCAGAACTCCGACATCACGGAGATCACAGGGTTGTCGAAGCCGCTGACGATTGCGCAGGGCGGAGTTTCTCCCGGTTACATTGAGGGGCTTCTGCTGTCCTGGAACAGCGCGAATTCGCTTTCTGTTGGTACCGGGGCGGCATACATCCCCGGTACCGGGAAGGTCGTGCAGGTGGCTGCTGCGCTGACGCTGTCCGCATTGAGTTTGGCGGCCAACACCTGGTATCACATTTACCTGTACGACAATGCCGGTGTCGCCGCGATAGAAGCAGTAACCATCGCGCCAGCCACACCGTATTTCAGCAGGGCCCGCAATAAAAACAGCGATTCGAGCCGACGCTACCTGGGTTCAATGGTGACGAACTCATCAGCCCAACTTCACAAGATCATCCACCTGCAGAACAGCACAGTGTTCTATCTGGAATCGCTGAACCTTGCACCTTTCCTCGTGGTTGCGGGGGCGGCGACAGCGTTCACTGCAGTTGATTGCAGCTCGATCGTACCGTTGACGTCCAAAGAGGCGAAGACCAACTACCTGCTGACGACCAATGTCGGTAACGCGTTTATTGCCAATTCCGAGGTCAACTTCACGCCCAGCGCCAGCAACTATCTGCTGGCGATCACCTTAGGCTCGAGCGGTTCGGCAGATTTGGTGCTGGATGCAAGCCAACGATTCACTTACGCGCTCGATGCGACCCCGGGCAGCGGCCTGTTTCGGGTGCGCGTGTCCGGCTATCGATTTGAGAGGTAACCATGCCTTACGCAACTACCGATTACGGCTGGCGCGCGGTCGGCGCCGAATTCACCCAAGCGGAGTTGGCTCGGGGTGAAAGCCTTGTCGAGGAAATTCCCCAGTCATTAATCGACGCCATCGCTGCTTAAGATTTGTTGCGCGAGACGACGGCTGACTTGAACGCCCGCACACGCCAGGCAACAGCGCGGGTAACCGCGTTGCAAGGTCGAGTCGACGCAATCAACGATACCATTGCTGGCGTTACGCTCTGCCCTTCGTGAGTTCACGATGCGATTCCCAAGCCTGATTTAGCTTGATGCCTCCCTTGCCCTAATTGCTGTGCCTACGTGATTGCGTCGTTTAAATCTGATGCATGGTTGCTCAATTAGAAACCAGCTTGCGATGCAGGTCGGAATCAGGACAACTACCAAAATTACGCTAGCGTTTAATATGTCAGTGATTCTTAATTTTTCGGTTATGAAAAGAAGGATTGGTATGTGGTAAATATATATACCGTAGCTGATGTCGGGCAGTTTCCTGCGAATTAACGGGTATCCGCTAATGCCGACCAATACAATAGCTGCAGCCTGAAGTAGCGGGCGCATAGGGAAAGGTGGAGAGACCAATAGTGCAATCAGGAAAACCCAAGGTAGCACCAGACCGAACACCTTAAGCCTCGCTCTATATAAAAACGCGAGATTCCCCACAAAAAAGGCTTGTGCTAATAGCGCTAGCGTGATGCTTAGTGGGTCGCTTCTGTAAGCAGATAAAGAAAAAGCGATGACGGTCGTAAGTGCAAGAGCGCCCCAGATTAAGATTGGCTTTTTGTATGCTCCAATAAACCAAAGAAAAGCCAGCATTAAATAGGAAAGTTCTTCCCAAGCTAGTGACCAGAGGGCTTGATTGGTATAGCCATTTTTTGGTAGATAAATTCCGCCAGTCAGCCATGTTGTAATTGAGTTTTTTGTAACAGTGAAATCAAATAGAAAATAGGTAAGTAACAGAGAGGCCGTAAGCGCTGGGATGATTCTCAGGATGCGCCGTATAGCAAAATCTTTTAGTGATGTTTTCTCGCTATAACTTTTTAAAACGACAACGCCACTTATCGCTAGAAATGCAGGGACGGCCATTATCCAAGCTTGCCAAGATCTGTTTGGAGTGCAGAACAGATAAAGATGTGCGACGACTACAATAAAAGCTAAGAATAATCGCAGTACATCAAAGTTTGGGTATCTTTCTGCGCTTGCAGTATCCATTTGTTTCATGGGTATTCCATTGCAAATTCGGCTAAATAAACCGCGTGATGTTAACCCAAATCCTCTGTAGCAACCATTTGCACTTGCTGCAGGTCCACCAGAACACCTGCCTCGAGCGGGTATTTTTTTGCCTGGAGAAAAGTGATGGCAGCAACTGAAAAAGACCGCGACATCCTCGCCCGCACGCTGTGGGGCGAGGCTCGCGGGGAATCACCGGCCGGGCAGGTGGCCGTGGCCTGGACGATACGAAATCGTGTGTTTGATGGGAAGACTATTTCGTGGTGGGGGGAGGGATACGCCGGTGTGTGCCAGAAGCCGTACCAGTTCAGCTGCTGGAACAAAAACGACCCGAACTTCCCCTACCTGAGCGGGGCGAAGCAGATCCCGTTTCGCGAACTGGCGCAGGCGCGGATTGCAGCAGACCAAGTGATCGACGGAAAGGTGCCTGATCCTACTGGTGGAGCGACGCACTACTACTCGATTGCCATGAAGACGGCCCCAGCATGGTCGGCGAAAGCCAAGCAGACGCTGAGGCTGGGCGGGCACGTTTTCTTCAAGGATGTGCCGTGATGACCGTGCCGTGGAAGCTGGTCGGAGTGCTGGCGCTGGTGCTGAGCGGCGCCGGCAGTGCTTGGCAGTTTCAGGATTGGCGCTACGACAGGCAGCTGGCCGAGCAGGCGCGGCAGCACGCCGACACCATGAATCAACTGACTCAGGCTGCCGCCACCGCGCAACAGGCCGAGCAGGAAAAGCGGCTGGCGCTCGAGCAGAAGCTGGCAGCCAGCGAGCAAACCCACTTCGAGAAAATGACCAATGCACAAAAGGATCAGGCTCGCCTGCGCGATCGCCTTGCCACTGCTGATGTCCGGTTGTCAGTCCTCCTCGACGCGGATTCAGCCGGTGGCTGTTCAGTGTCTGCCGCCCCCGGCGCCGGCGGCGTGGATCATGCAGTCGTACGCGCCCGACTTGACCCGGCGTATGCTCAGAGAATTATCGCAATCACCGACACCGGCGACCGCGGACTGATCGCGCTGCAGGCTTGCCAGGCGTATGTGAAGAGTCTGCAGCAGTGATGGCGCCGCGCCATTCTTGCGAGGTCGCAAGCCGTGAACCATCATTTAGACTCGGACGGGACGAATGGTGAACATGGACAAGCAACTGGCGGGCTACTCAATTTTGATGACGATTATTTGGGTTTCAGTCGTCCTTTCCGTCATGTATTGGATGTCGTAGTGAAGGTAATAGGTGGCTGAATTGGAAGGCGTAGTGCTGAGCGAGAAGATGCAGAGAGAAGCGGATCGGCTGCTGGCGCAAATTGTCCGAGCTGATTCGATGATCATCGCTGTAAAGGCGGGAGCACGAGCGGATGGCTTCGTGCTTGGGCTGGAAACCGGCGGGGCTCTGCGCGCCGGTGATGCTGAAAGGCTGTACATCATTTTTGAAGCTGCTCTGGTGGAGCGTCTGACATCACTGGCAAAGGGTTGAGTCAATCCGCTGGTTTGATCAGGTCTGGTCCCTGATTTCTGACATTCCCCACGGCCCGGTCAACCTTGAACCATTCGAACATTTCTGTCGGCTCACCCTGGTGCAGCACCATCTGTTCAGCGCGCTCATTCGGCGTGTCCGGGTCAAACCATTCGCGGGCGAGTTCAGGTGATAGTGTCACTGGCCGCCGATCGTGAATGTCGACCATTCCGCCTGCGCTGTCGGCGGTGATGATCACAAAGCCGTCGTGTTCGCTGGCGTCATGCTCGTTATTCGGGTATTGGCCGATGGCGGCGCATAGAATGGGTGAGCCATCCCGGTGCCGGATCAGGTAGGGCTGCTTCTTTGGGGTGCCTTCGTCGACCCACTCAAACCAGTTATTGATCGCGATGATCGCCCGGTGCGGCCAGATCGCGCGGAAGAACGGGCCGTGGGCGACTTTCTCGACCCGCGCATTGATCGGCGCGGCGCGATCCTTCGCCCAATGCGGGCGCCATCCCCATCGGACCATGTCGGCGTGAAGATAATCGCCTTCCTGATGGAAGAGGACGAGTTGCGCGGTAGGTGCGGCGTTGTATCGCTCGAGAGGTTGCTCGCCCACCGAGCTAATTAGGGCATTCGGCATGCTGAGCGCTGCAACGAAGTCATGAATACCGCTGTACTGGGTAAGTCGTCCGCACATTATAAGATCCTCGCATGATGCTTTCAGCGTAGACCTAAGACGCAGGGTTGTTTTTACGTAATGAGGGTTCGCTGGTAGCATCCAAAAAATCTTAAAAGAGATGGGTGCCTGAATGAAGGATGGTCGCTTTTCAGTTGGCCCTGATGCAGCTGTTACAATCGGTGATCGTCTTCGCCGGGAGCGTGCGAGGCTTAATATGAGTCAGCATGAATTCGGTTTAATCGGTGGCGTCCAGACAGATGCGCAATACAAATATGAGCGAGGTCTTCGCATTCCAAAAGCAGACTACCTCGCTGCCTTGGCGAAAATAGGTGTGGATATTCTTTATGTTGTCACAGGTACCAATGCGCCAATGAGTCCGACAGATGCCGCAAAAAAATCAGCACGAAGCTAAAAACGCCGTCTACCATTGAGCTTGTCCTGCAATATCTTTGGCCCGCGCGCCCTTTCGCGGGCTTTTCTTTTCTCGGCATTAAATTGAAGCGGGTGGTGGCTTCGTCACAAATCCATTTCCAGCGCAGGTCGGGCAATCGTCACGCACACCAAAGTGATCGAGGCAGCCGGGGCAGATGCAGAAAGCTGCCGACTCAATATGAGGTCGCACTTTTTCAAAGGTGCGCAGATCCCGTTCTTCCTGTGCAACCTGAGCCGCATCTACGAGCGCCCGATAGGCGTCAGGGTCAGAGAGAGGGTGGTGGGTTATGCCGGCAATCATTCGTTCGGTCTCGACCAACTGATACCGGCGCCCGTTCATTTCCAGCACCAAGCCTGAAATCTTCCCAATCTTTCTGGAAAGCCCCAAGGTCAGCCGCACACTATCCGCGTCAGAGTAGACCTTGCCGTCGTAGGCGAAGGAGGCACCGCGAGGCTCGTCATTCGCGAAGTTGAAAATCGAGCGGCTGATCGTCCCGAGTAGCTTTCCGTTATCTGCCTGCACGACGTCATAAGTCGATGCGCCGCGGTAATGGCCTGGCGAACTCTGCAACTCCTCGACAGCATGCCAATAGGCCGCGTCTGCCATCTCGTTCATGTCGAATTGCTCAACTTGATCTATCAACCCTTCGGCTTGCAAGGCTGTCGCCATTTCGTGAAGAGTTTCACGGTGCCCCTCGGGGTTTTGCATACGGAAGTCTTGGTCGTCGAGTGTGTCGCGCCAATGCTTGAGCCGGAGGTTTTTCGCCTGGTCGAAATTCATGCTGCGTGATTCGCTGTACAAGTGCTGTATGCATGTACAGTAATTGAGGGGCGGCAAACCTGCGAGAGGGAGGCGACGAAATGTAAAAAATTCGCAGCTTTCTGCCAGATCGAACAGCTCTACTCGCTGCAGTCTGGACTAGGGGCGCGCCTCCAGGCACCAAACGGTTAGCGGCGTTCTTCGCGTTGTTTTTGCGATAAGAGAGTTCGAATCTCTCCTTCACCGCCACATTCAGTAAACGCAAACCCCTGATTTTCCTAGAGAAAGTCGGTGGTTTGTGGTTTTTGGTGTCTGAAAAAAGGCCATATGGGACTGAGATGGGACTGGGGCGCTGTTTTGGTGCGTAAATAAACGCGCTGGATGGCCGACTGCCCTTCGTCTGCAATCGGATGAGCTAGGCTCTTGCGAGCCCAAATCCAAGGAACACTTCTATGCCACATGATTCAGACGCAAACATTGCCACTGCAGATGCGCTGACATTGCTTCTACACAACCAGCACGCGCTCGGGGCGGCAATAGAAGAGGTCACGAAATGGCTTTCAGAGAATGGTGTAGAGACAGTTGCAGAAAATGCGGTCGCGGCTATGGAAACCTTGGATAAAAACGCAAAAGCGATCACAGATGCCATTACACGGCTACGGCTGGCATCGCCCTGACAGGTAGCAACCGGACAGGGTTAAACGCTTAAGTCATTGGCTACGCTAAAGTAGACTCTCAGGGTATAAGGTTTAGATCAAAAAATAATCTATGGCTCTAGCCCCTGGTTAGATTAATTCTGGAGAAGATAATGGCAGTGATAGCGCGACGTATCCCAAGAAAGATTAGGGAAGGCTTACTGCATGAATCTAATGGCAAATGCGCCAACCCAGGCTGCAACAACTCCCGTGTTGAGATACACCACATTCGTCAATGGAGTATCTACAAGGCGCATGATAGTGAACACATGATTGCAGTATGCCCAACTTGTCATGACGCTTGCCATAACGGAACCTTTAAGATCAGTGACGAGTTGCTATATCGATGGAAGAACGTAGTCAAGGAGCGGCCTCATGCTGAAGCCAATATTTTTGTTCCGTCTGCTGAGGTGACTAGGCTCAGCATGGGAACTGTCTCCCTGCAACAAGAGAAAGAGAGAGATACAGTAGTCTTTAATCTGTCAAGTGGAAACAAGTTGAGTTTTTCTGTAAAAAACAATTGGTTGAAAGTAAGCGCTAAATTTGTTGATGATGTAGGAAACACTGTCCTTGAAGTTTCAGAAAATAATCTCAAGGTGCATCGAGACAAGGACGTACTATTAGAACAAAGGCCTGGTAGATTCAGGGTTACTGCGCCCGTTAACAAATTTTATCTGCCAGCCACCGCACTATTACTCATGAGAAGATCAGAGCCTCAATATGCATCAGACGGAAAGGTTACGATGCTTGATCTAGAGGTGATACAAGAAGGGCAAGTTCGCGTTCAGGGGGTTTGGCCATCAGGGAACTCTGCTATTGTAGTTACTGAGAAAGCAATAAATGTATGTAATGCTCTTGCTTTAAACCGAGTCAACTCTATGCCATTAGTAGTGAGTGGCGACGGCGATGACAGTGTTCTTGTGTTTACCGGTCCCATAGATGCCGCTATGTTTGGTATTGAATAAAGTAAAATTCTCCCGGTTTTTTTCACAAAACTGAAGCTAATTATTGCCGATATCGGTTTCGACGATCGGTACATTGAATTCCAGCCTATGTTCAATCGGCCCCCACACCTGACCCCGGTGTGGGGGCCTTTTTTGGTGGCCGTGGAAACCGGCCCCCCACAGGCTGGTCTACAATTAACTGACCCTCTGGTTTTCCCTCGACGCCTACTGACTCGCTTAGGAACCCGACTCATGTCTCACGTCTTTGAAGGCTTGGCCACCGTTGCCGTGATTGCGCGGTACGCGGGGCAGCCGCCGGCAGAGCTGACGACGCTTGAATGTCCAGTCCGCTTGAAAACGGCCGGCTCGGATCGTACCCGCGTGGAACTGGCGCGCTACTTGGAAGGCCCCAAGGATGCCAACATGCTGCGGGTGATCCTGCCCGACGGCCAGCTGGTGCAAGGTCCGATCGTTGATGGCTGCAATGCACCGCTGGGCGGCTGGTTGCTGATCGATGTCAATCCCGGCGATCTGGAGTTTGCGCCACCGGCGGCCGTCACCGATTCGCTAGAGGATAGCCCGGAGAAAGCATTGGTCGCGTTAGACCTGCCGCACCCGGTGGAGAGTGAAGCCCAGAGACTGCTGCAACAAATTGCCCAAGCGCACACGGTGGAGGATCTGTCTCGCGCCAGTGATCGCGCCGACGGTTTTGTGCTGGGCCTTGAGACGGTGAAGGTGTTGAACGCGGCCAGTATCGAAGGTTTGTACAAGACCTTTGAGGCGGCGGCCACGGCGCGGCGCCTAGAGCACGCTCAGTGATCGGCGAAGGCATTCATGAGGACGTGTTGCGCGCCCTGGTTGACCAACAGGCGGTGCGTGACTGCCTGGTGGCCAAGGTCGACGGCGGCCCCGACTGGGGCCTGTCGATTCGCCTGGGCGGCAGCGGGGCACGCTGGGTGCCGGTGCGCTCGCGGCGTGAGTCGCTGCGCACCTGACTAGCCTGACCGCGGTGGGGCGTTTTGCCGACAGCGTCGGCCTGAGCGGATTCAGTGTAGAGCTGTAACCGGTGACAGCTTCAAGGCCATTTGCAGCACGCCGACCACGTCGGGTCCGTCCTCATTGACCCACGTCCCGTAGTGCTGGCGGATCACGTTGCCGTTGGTTATCCCATCTGCGAATACTCCAAGAAAAAGACTTGTAGCACCGTGTTACATGAAGAGTGTTTTACGTTTGGCGGGACGCCAGAGAAGGGAGAGAAAGCAAAAAGTTTTGTAACGCGTATCAAAAAGTTTTGTAACGCCTGAATGAGCGCAGCAGAAATCTCAATCGCCAGAAACGACAAAGCCCTGAATAATCAGGGCTTTGTCGTACATAAGATGGCGGAGGCGATGGGATTCGAACTCATGGACCTGTTACAGTCGACGGTTTTCAAGACCGTTGCCTTAAACCACTCGGCCACACCTCCGTTGCGTTGCGGGCGCCATAATACCTGAATGAAACACACTGTCAAACTCTCTGCATGGCTTGTTACAGAGCGTCTGTTATGATCTTTGCGACTGAACGTTTCAAACCAACAGGAGTGTCGCCATGCGCGAACAGGATTACGCAGTTAATAACAGCGTGCAGGCTGAGCAGCTAGAGGTTAGCCGCGTCCTGCGCAACACTTACGGCCTACTGGCGCTGACCCTCGCATTCAGCGGTGTGATGGCTTTCGTCGCTCAGCAGATGCGCGTCGGCTACCCGAATATTTTCGTGGTGCTGATCGGCTTCTACGGGCTGTTCTTCCTCACCAACAAACTCCGTGATTCCGCGTGGGGCCTGGTATCCGCGTTTGCGCTGACCGGTTTCATGGGTTTCCTGCTCGGCCCGATCCTCAACCGTTACCTGGGCATGCAGGGCGGCGCTGAAGTCGTCAGTTCGGCGTTCGCAATGACGGCGCTGGTGTTCGGTGGTCTGTCGGCTTACGTGCTGATCACTCGCAAGGACATGAGCTTCCTCGGTGGTTTCATCACCGCCGGTTTCTTCGTCCTGCTGGGTGCAACGCTGGCGAGCTTCTTCTTCCAGATCAGCGGCCTGCAACTGGCGATCAGCGCAGGTTTCGTGCTGTTCTCGTCCGTGTGCATCCTGTTCCAGACCAGCGCCATCATTCACGGCGGCGAGCGTAACTACATCATGGCGACCATCAGCCTGTATGTATCGATCTACAACCTGTTCATCAGCTTGTTGCAGATCTTCGGCATCATGAGCCGCGACGACTGATCGCAGCCTGTGAAGCAACAAAAAACCCGCTTAGGCGGGTTTTTTTTCGGCTGCAGGAAAGCACAGGGGGATTAGTTGATGACGATGCTGCCGTCGGTACTTTGCCGATACAGGGTATAGGGCAGCAGCAGGGTATCGAGTGCTCCGGACACCACCGCGTCAACCAATAATCCTGGGACAGCCGTGTTGTAGTCGTTTGCGTCCTTGCCCTCGCCCAAAGGCGCATGCAGGCTGCAAAAATCGTACATGACACCGCTGTAGATCCGAGGGACTGCGCCGCAATAGGATTTCTGCTTCTTCAAGCCATCCGCTGCCGCCTGATCGCTGCGCACGACCGTCTGAACCGTGCCACAACCCACCAGCATCAACGCTGCCAGCACCATTAACTGAATTCTCATCGCCGCCAATCCTTCGCCGGAAAAAACTCAATCTACGCTGAACGTGCAGAAATAGCACTTAAGCCATCGGCGGCAGTCGGCGCTTGACGGGGGTCTTCTTGACGATCGAGGTATTGGTTTCCGCCAAGGTGTTCAAGCGGTCGAGGAGGGTGTCCAGTTGCTCCATCGAGCGCACGTGCAAGCGGGCGATAAAGCAGTCCTCACCGGTGACCTTGTCGCACTCGGTGAATTCGGGGATGGACATGATCTGCCGCTCCACCTCTTGCAATTGCCCCGGCAGTGGCCGCACGCGCACGATTGCCTGCAACTGGTAGCCAAAGCATTTCGGGTCGATCTCGACGGTGTAGCCCTTGAGCACACCACGTTCCTCCAGGCGCCGCAGGCGCTCGGCCACGCTGGGCGACGACAACCCGCTGATGTGCGCCAGCGCCTTGAGCGAGCGCCGCGAATCCTCCATCAATGCGCTGATGAGGATCTGATCAATATCGTCGGTCATGGGGAAACTCCTGGATTAGGCAAATGAGCAAAAATACCCACGATAAAAAAGGTAGATGGCGAGTTTAGCCTGCTTTTTACGCTGGAGCGGTTCCGTGTCGGCTTGGCATACTTTTGCCATGCTTTCGCCTAATGCTCAGGAGATAAATGATGGACAAATCCACCCGTCGCGGCTCGTTGGAGATGACCGCTGCCATGCTGATCTCCGGAACGATCGGCTGGTTCGTGCTGGTGTCCGGGCAACCCGTACTCGACGTGGTGTTCTGGCGCTGCGTATTCGGCGCCGCGACTCGGTTACTGATCTGTGCGGGATTCGGCTGTTTGCGTCCGGGCATTCTGACCCGTACTACCTTTCTGCTCGCCATACTCAGCGGCGTAGCCATCGTCGGTAACTGGCTGCTGCTGTTTGCCTCGTATTCGCGGGCCTCGATTGCCATTGGCACGGCGGTGTACAACGTGCAGCCGTTCATGTTGGTGGGATTGGCGGCGCTGTTCCTTGGCGAAAAAATCACCCTGCAAAAGTTGTTCTGGCTAGGCATTTCTTTTGCCGGAATGCTGGCGATTGTCAGCGCTCATGGGACGCAGGGCGAGAGCGGCAGCGACTATTTGCTGGGCATTGCTCTGGCGTTGGGCGCAGCCTTGCTCTATGCGATCGCGGCACTGATCATCAAGCGCCTGACGGGCACGCCGCCACACCTGATCGCGCTGATTCAAGTGTGCACCGGGGTGTTGCTGCTGGCACCGTTCGCGCAGGTCAGCGCGTTGCCGCAGGCGCCGAGCGCCTGGGCCAGCCTGATCACTTTGGGCATCGTACACACCGGCCTGATGTATGTGCTGCTGTACGGCGCGATTCAGAAATTGCCGACGGCGCTGACCGGCGCGCTGTCTTTCATCTACCCGATCGCCGCGATCTTCGTTGACTGGTTCGCGTTCGGCCACCACCTGCAGCCACTGCAATGGCTCGGCGTGGTGGCGATCCTGCTGGCGGCTGCGGGCATGCAACAGGGTTGGGGCTTCAAGTCGAGAGCGCGTGTCGTCGCGCGCCCTTAAATGGACTTGATCAGTTCTTTGAACACGCCTTTGAGTTGCTGATTGCCGGCATCGACCAGATGGTTGTCGTCGAAATACAACGGCACGCCGTCCCGCGAGCCCATGCAGTTGCCGTTCGGGCACAGGTAAGGCGTTGGATCGATCACCGTTGCATTGCACTGTTTGGCGGCGGCTTCAATGGTGAAATTGGCGATTCTGTTGCGTTTTTGATAGTCGACCAGCGGGACGGAAATGTCGGACGCCTGCTGAAACAAACGCTGATTGAGATTCAAGCCTTTGTAAACACTGAAAGGCATTTCCGGGATCGGCCTGACGATGTAAACCGGGTGGTTTTGCGCAATCTCGCACACGGTTTTGCTGTATTCGGCCACATAGGCATCGACAAAAGCCGATTCGCCGGGCGCCACTTGCTCGGGAAAGTGAATGCGGTAGCTGTTGTTTCTGCCTGGATCGGCATACAGCGCCGCCCGACTGAACAGCACCACCGGCACCCCCTGGTATGAGTGTTTCAGCACTTCAAGCTTTTCGTGATTGAAGGCAAGGCACTGGCTTTGCAGAGGCTTGTCGCGCATCTCGAAGTTCTGCAGGGGCGGGCAGCCGCCGCGGGACCACGACAGGGCGGCTTGCGGGTTGTCTATCTGTACGGCGGCGGCAGTCGATTGCGCATGACTGTCGCCGAACAAAATCACCGAGACTTCACCCGTGCCCAGTTTGCAGTCCGCCGCCGCGTAGGCGTTCGGGTAGCATTCCTGCGGGTACAACTTGCTGGTGTACTGCGGTTGCCCGAGGTCGACAAACGCCAATCGCGCGCCTGGATATTGCTTGACCAACGATGACGTCATCGCCGCCAAAGCGACGACCCCGACCGTCAGTGAGGCAAATTTGAACAGCGTTCGCGGGGCTGTCGAAACCTTCTTGACCTTCGATTCGACACAGTAGAAAGACAGGGCACCCAGCAGCAATGAACAAGCGATTGCCCCCAGCACATGCGGCCAACTGCTCAACAGACCACACAGGTACAACAGCACCACCAGCGGCCAGTGCCAGAGGTAAACGGAGTAGGAGATGCTGCCGATAAACTGCAAGCCTCTGCTGCGACTGAACAGCGACTGGGTGTTGCCGTAGATCACCAGCATCGTCCCCAGTACGGGCAACAGCGCCAGGTAACCCGGCCAGAGATCATCCTCGGAAAAGCACAGCACGCTGATGAAGATGGCGACCAGGCCCAGGCCTTCGCAGAGTGAACCGTTGCGCTGGCTGAGACGCAGCGGAAACAGGAAGACCAGGCCTCCAGCGATCATTTCCCAGGCACGCGCCGGCAGCATGTAAAAGGCAAAAATCGGCTTTGTCTGCGACAACACCACCGACGCCCCGAACGAAATCAATGCCAGCACGAGCAGTGCACGTCTGGTTTTTTCTGCGCCCAGGTATTTGTAGAGCCCCATGATCAGCACGGGATAGAGCATGTAGAACTGCCACTCCACCGACAGCGACCACGTGTGCAGCAGCCAGTTCTCGTGCAAGGGCGCGTCGAAATAATTGCCGTCTTTGGCAAACAGGAAATTGGAGCTGAACAGCAGGCTGCTTTTGATCGTGCGGATCGACTCGCGAAAATCATCCAGCGGCAGGTACACGTAACCGAAGATCAGCAGTGCCACGCACAACGTCAGCAGCGCTGGAATGATCCGCCGGGCTCGGGAGGCGTAGAACTCGAGGAGGGAGAATTTCTGTTGTTGCAGGCCTGTGAAGATGATTCCGGTCATCAGGAATCCGGAAATCACGAAAAACACGTCGACGCCGGCAAACCCGCCGTCAAAACCCTGGATCTTGAAGTGAAAGAGCACCACCGAGAGAACGGCCAGTGCTCGTAACGCATTGATATTCTTCCTGAACTGCATATGTGCATCCATGTCACTGACGTTGCGATGGCGCATTGTAGTGATCATGTCGGCGTTGTTACATGGAAATTATGCCGAGTGGCTCAGATGTTCCAGTGCGGGGCGGTTTTCGCCAGGCGTTGGCGCATTTCGCCGATGTTGGCGGCCAGTTGCCGCGTCAACAGTCGGTAGCCATCCAGCGCGCTGTACACCGGTGCATCGAGGCTGGCGTCGGGTAACTCCATTGGCCGCTCCAACCGCTGCGAGGCGCCGCTCTTCAACGCCCGCGCCATGCCGATCAACTGCACCCGAATCTGGCGATGTTCGGCTTTGAGTGCCGATTGCAGGTGGGCCATTGCTTGCGGATCGCTTGCGTCCGGCCGGGTGTTGCCGAGGATCTCCAGGGTGCTGATGCACATGCGCAGGTTGCGCTGGATGGCATCGAGTTCGGTCATTGAGATTTTCACTTCCTTGGACACCGACGGCATCAGTGAACGCAGCTGCACCATCACCGCGCCCAGCCGGCCCATCAGCTTCAAATGTTCGTCCGCGCTGACGGGCTGGCCGCTGATGATGCGTCCGTACACCGTGGCACAGTCACGCAAGGCATCGGCGAGGTTGTAGCGCCATGAATACACGGCATACAGCGGCAGGGCGAAGGAAAACGCCAAGGCCAGGGCGATGCCGATGAGAATGTCGACGCCGCGCCACAAACCATCGGTGATCGGGTTGTCGCCATGCCCGGCGACGATAAACACGGTGATCGCCGAGAGCAGGGCGGTGTAGCCCCCTTTGCCGATGGCGTGATAAGAGAAAAAACCGCAGACCACCGCCATCGCAAAATACGTCAGCCAGGGCATGCCGAGCCACGCCTGCTGCGCCACCAGCAGCAAACCAACGCCCGCGCCGATCAAGGTGCCGGTCGCCCGTTCCGCGGCTTTCTTGCCAATGTTGCCGTGATGCTGCAAACCGCCGATCACTACCAGCATGGTCACCGAGGCCCATTCACCGTGGGGCAGGTTGATGCCGGTGGTCAGCAGGATCGTTGCCAGCAACCCGAGGGCAACGCGCACCGCATGAATCAGCCGCGCGTGCCGGTAGCGTCGATAAGGATCAAGCAACGGACGCAGGACACGGCGCAGCAAGGGCGGAAGTCGATGGGTGCTGTAAGTACTCAGTGCGGGCCTCTCGTGATTGGGCTTCAGATCAATGGAAAGGGAAAATGTAATTCATCCATGCTGCCATACGCAGGAGGATTTTGCGCATCGTGCCAATGTGGTGGAAATGCTGACTGTACAACGCGGCCTGCCCGTAAGCACCGCCCGGCATTAGCTTGCTGTATTGGGCGAATTCCGGATCGGTGATTTCGATGATCACCGGCACACGCCCGGCCGGCGGCGAACCGGTATAGCCGATCAGTGTGCCGGAAGGTTGCACCTGACCTTCGGCAATCACCCCGATGACGTTTTTCACCCGTCCGGCGAACACCTTGCCGGGAATGCCGTCGAACGCGACTTCCGCCTCGTCGCCGACGGTCAGGCGCAGGAGGCTGTTCTGGCGCATCCACGCGGCGAAGTATTGGCCTTCCTCGGGAATGAACACCATTGAGGGACGCAACGGCAACTTGCTCGCCATCATCCCCGGCCTTAGCGAAACATGGGTGACGAAGCCTTTGCTCGGCGCGCGGACGGTGGTGTTGTCCAGCTCGAACTGGGCGTTATCCAGTTGCGCCTGCAGATCATCGGTGCGGGCGATGGCGGCGTCCAGCTCTCGCTGGGTGCCGAAGTTGCGCCGGATCAGTTCGGTGATGCGATAGCGATCACCCTTGGCGGCCACCAGTTGCGCTTTGAGCGACTTCATGCGGTTTTCAAACGGTGTGGGGTCGATGCGAAACAGCACATCGCCTTTTTCCAGCGGCTCGTTACCCTTCACCGGCACGTCGATCACCTGGCCGCTGACGATGGGAATCACCGGCACAGACACGAAGTAAGTGCGCGCCACCTCGGAGTAGGGATGGTTGTAGTTCATGGTGAAAATCAGGGCGCCGATCATCAGGATGCCGCCCAGTACGGCGGTGGGCACCGTCCATTTGTTCAGCGGGATACGGAAGATCTTGAACACTGCGACGCAGAACGCGGCGTAAGTCAGGATGAGCAGCAGATCCATGGCGTTCAGCCCTCCCGGTTTTGGGGGGCGGTGGCATTCAGCGCTTCGAGTCGTTCGAGGCGTCCTTGCAGTTCGACCACCTGTTGCTCCAGGCGAACCACATGGTTTTGCACGGATTTACCGTCACCGAAGCCCCAACCGCGATCTTCTCGATAGGCCATCGCCCAGATCCACAGGAAAGGCCAGAGCGCATGCAGCGTGAACAGACTGACCCAGCCAGTGGCATGGATTGCATCCTGATGCGGGTGGTTACGATGAACGGCAATCTCATAGGGAATGTCGTGCAACACGATGATCCCGTAAAACAGTACGAGCCCGGCAAACACCAAAACCCCTAGCGCAAAGTAATCCAGCATGGTCAAGCTCCCGGCATCCAGCACAGTGCTGGGATCAGTGTAGACACTGATTGGCCGGGCGCTTGGCCACTTTGGATCATAATCGGACGCTGTCTCCTTTTTGCTTATTTGCGATCCGGGCGACGGTTGCTCAGAAAATATAATCGGTGGTCAGGAAGCTCGAATCACGGCCGCGAATGATCTCGCTGATCAAATCCTTGTTGCTGTCCTGGAACTTGGTTGCCACCAGCGTACGGATCGAGAATACCCGCAACGCATCGTGTACCGAGAGCGTACCTTCGGCGGAGTTCTTGCGCCCGTTGAACGGGTAAGTGTCCGGGCCGCGCTGGCACTGGGCATTGAGGTTGATCCGCCCGACCTGGTTGGCGAACGTATCGACCAGACGACCCACCGCCACCGGGTTGGTGCCGAAGATGCTCAACTGCTGACCGAAGTCCGACTCCAGCACGTAGTCGATCACGGTGTCGAGATGACGATAGGGCACGATCGGCACAACCGGGCCGAATTGTTCTTCCTGATACACGCGCATCTGCGGGTTCACCGGGTACAGCACCGCCGGGTAGAAGAACGACTCGCGGGATTCGCCACCATTGGGGTTGACCACTTCGGCACCTTTGGCGCGCGCGTCGGCCACCAAACCATGCAGGTAATCGACCTTGCCCGACTCCGGCAATGGCGTCAGCGACACGCCGCTGTCCCACGGCATGCCCGGCTTCAGCGTGGTCAGTTTGGCGTTGAATTTCTCGATGAAACTGTCGACGACATCTTCGTGGACGAAGAGGATTTTCAGCGCGGTGCAGCGCTGGCCATTGAATGACAGCGAACCGGTGACGGCTTCGCTGACGGCGTTGTCGAGATCGACCTCCGGCAAGACGATGCCCGGATTTTTCGCATCCAGACCCAGCGCTGCACGCAAGCGGTGTGGTTTGGGGTGCAGCTTTTTCAGGTCGCTGGCGGCCTTGTTGGTGCCGATAAACGCGAAGATGTCGATCTTGCCACTGGCCATCAGCGCGCTGACGGTTTCGCGGCCACTGCCGTAGATGACGTTGATCACGCCGGTCGGGAAGCTGTCGCGGAACGCTTCCAGCAACGGACGAATCAACAGCACGCCGAGCTTGGCCGGTTTGAACACCACGGTGTTGCCCATGATCAGCGCCGGGATCAGCGTAGTGAACGTCTCGTTAAGCGGATAGTTGTAAGGGCCCATGCACAGCGCGACGCCGAGCGGGACGCGGCGGATCTGGCCGAGGGTGTCCTGTTCCAGCTCGAAACGGCTGGAACGGCGGTCGAGTTCCTTGAGCGCATTGATGGTGTCGACGATGTAATCGCAGGTGCGATCAAACTCTTTTTCCGAGTCCTTGAGGTTCTTGCCGATTTCCCACATCAGCAACTTCACCACCGCGTCACGTTGCTGACGCATGCGCCCGAGGAACGCTTCGACGTGCTGGATGCGTTCGGCCACGCGCATGGTCGGCCACAGGCCCTGGCCACGGTCGTAGGCGCGCACGGCGGCGTCAAGGGCGGTGAGCGCGGTGTCGGCGTCGAGCAGCGGCGTACTGCCGAGGATGACTTGTTCGTCGCCGTTTTCGCCGTGCAGATAGACAGGGCTGCGCACGGTGGCGAGCGGGCCGTCCCAGCGGCGCAATTGGCCGTCGACGAGATAATCGCGTTGCTCGACCTGACCGTCGAGGCGGTATTTTTCCGGGATGTCGCTGACAGAAGGGAACAGGTTGCCAAGGATGTTTGCTGTGGTCATGTCGCTACCCCGTGTTGATGTCCGCATGCAGAGCTAAAAGTCTTTACAGGTTATACGCCTGAATGCGCCGAAATTTAAACCCGCAAATGTCACCCGAATGTCACGCAAACGCGCACAGCAGAGCGGGCAGCAACACCGCAAACTCTGTGGGAGCTGGCTTGCCAGCGATGTGGCCGGTACTTTCAATACTTTCAGTGCCTGACACACCGCTATCGCTGGCAAGCCAGCTCCCACAGGGTTTTTGTGTTTGTAGCCGATTCTAAGGTAAATCCTGCCTGGCCCCGTTTGCCCCCCTCACTGTCCCGCAATGCCCTCAACCCGCTGTTGTCGCTGCCTTAAGGTGTGGGCATAACAACAAGCGAGGCTTTTATGCGGGCAATCCGACTCACTTTGCTGCTGGCCTTGGCCATGGCGCTGCCTGGCTGCGGCGAAGACCCCAAACCCCCAGCCAGCGCCAACAGCAACGCCATGCCCAAAGACCCGGCGCTGGCACAGATCTACGCCAACAGTTGCCAGTTGTGCCACGCCAACCCCGCCGCCAACGCACCGCTTACCGGTGACCGCAAAGCCTGGGAGCCGCGCATTCAGCAGGGCACCGACACGCTGCTCGACCACGCCATCAATGGCTACAACGGCATGCCGCCGATGGGCCAGTGCGTCGAGTGCAGTGAAGAACAATTCCTGCAATTGATCGGCTTCATGGCCGACCAGCCCCTCCCACAATAAGGTGCCCGGCATGACCATGGATCTGACACGGCGTCAGTTGTTGCAACGGGCAAGTATTGTTGGTGCGTTCAGCGCATTGGCGAGCCATCCGGCATTGGGCCAGTTGATGCGCGCGCCACGCCTGATCCCGTGGCGCAATTGGTCGGGCGGGCAGAATTGCCTGCCGGCGGCGCGGCTGGCACCGAAGAATCTCGACGAGCTGACGACGATCATCAAACAGGCGCAAGGCAAGATTCGCCCAGTCGGTTCGGCGCATTCGTTCAGTGCGCTGGTGCCCACCGACGGCACGCTGTTGTCGCTGAGCTACTTCAACGGTTTGCTCGAGCATGACGCGAAAACCCTGCAAGCCGAATTCGCCGCCGGCACGCCGATGTCACGCATGGGCGTGCCGCTGAAAGATATTGGTCAGGCCCTGCAAAACATGGCCGACATTGATTACCAGACCCTCGCCGGGGCGATCTCGACCTCGACCCACGGCACTGGCAAAAACTTCCAGTCCTACTCGGCCCACGTCTGCGGCATGCAACTGGTAACGGCCAGTGGCGAGGTGCTCGACTGCGATAGCCAACGCCATCCCGAAGTATTCAGCGCCGCGCGGGTTTCCCTTGGCGCCCTCGGTGTGGCGACGAAAATCCGCCTGCAAAACCGCCCGGCCTATCGCCTGCGCGAACGCCAATGGATCGCCAAGACCGAAGAGCTGCTCGAAGATATCGACAAGAACACGAGGGAAAACCAGCACTGGGAAATGCTCGTGGTCACCCATTCCGACTACGCCTTGTCCATCGCCCTCAACGAAACCGACGACCCGGCCACGCCGCCGATCAGCCCGGAAGAAGAGGGCGGCAACGAGTTCGTCACCCTGATCGCGAAGATCGACAAGTACGGCAGCGACTTCCCTGACCTGCGCCGCACAATGCTCAACAGCCTGCGTCATCTGGCCAGTTTCGATGACCGTGTGGGCGACTCGTTCGACATCTACGCCAACGTGCGCACCGTGCGTTTCAACGAGATGGAATACTCGGTGCCGGCTGAACATGGCCCGGCGTGTCTACGCGAGATTCTCAAGCTGATTCAGGACAAGGACCTGCGCACCTGGTTTCCCATTGAGTACCGCTACGTCAAGTCTGACGATATTCCGCTGAGCATGTTCGAGGGCCGCGACAGTTGTTCGATCTCGGTACACCAGCATTACCAGATGGATCATCACAACTTCTTTGCGGCGGTTGAGCCGATCTTCTGGAAGTACAACGGCCGTCCACACTGGGGCAAGTTGCACACGCTCAACGCGAAGAACCTGCAACCGCTGTACCCGCGCTGGCGTGAATTTGTCGATGTACGCCAGGCGCTCGATCCCAGTGGGCGCTTTCTCAATGCGCATCTGTCGTCGATTCTGGGGGTGAGCTGATGGCCGTTAATCGACGCAGTTTTCTGCTCGGCACGTTGGGGGTTGGCGCGTTGTTGGCCGGCGTTGGCGCATGGCTGCGACCGGGGGATCGCGGCGCGCCGTACGACGATTATTTTCGTGCGCTGAACAATGAGTTGAAGGGTAAAGGTCCGATGCGTCCGGTGCTGCTGATTGATCTGGATCGCCTCGATCACAACATCGATGTGGTGATGCAATCGGTCAAGCGTGGCGGCAAACAGTTACGGTTGGTGGAGAAGTCACTGCCATCGCCTGGGTTGTTGAGCTACATCGCGCAACGTGCCGGGACGCAGAAGCTGATGTCGTTCCATCAGCCATTTCTTAATCACGATGCTGTCACGTTCCCCCAGTCCGACATTCTGCTCGGCAAGCCGTTGCCGGTGCGTTCGGCAGAGCTGTTTTATCAATCCCACAAAGGCCCGTTCGATCCCGCGAAGCAACTGCAATGGTTGCTCGACGGACCCGAACGTTTGCAGCAATACCTGCAACTCGCGCAGGGCTTGGGCACGCGGATGCGCATCAACATCGAGCTGGACGTCGGCCTGCATCGCGGCGGCGTCAGCGACTTGAATAGGCTGGGGCAGATGCTCACGTTGATCAGCGCCAATCCACAGCATCTGGAATTCGCCGGATTCATGGGTTACGACCCGTTCGTGGGCATGGGCGTGCCGGGCATTCTCGGTTCGCCCGAGGAACTGTTCGCCAAGGTCATGGTGATTTATCAACGTTGCGTCGATTTCACCCGCCAGCAGTTTCCCGCGTTGTGGCATGACGGCTTGTGCCTGAATACCGCCGGCAGCCCGAGTTACCGCATTCACGAAAACGAAAAACTCAGCACGGAAGTGTCGGTGGGCACGGCAATGCTCAAACCGACGCACTATGATTTGCCGTCGCTGACCGAGCACGTGCCAGCGACCTACATCGCCACGCCCGTGCTGAAAAGCACCGGCGCGGTGAACATCCCGGCGCTGGATGACAAGTCCAAGCTGTTCTCGTGGTGGGACGCCAACCAGCGCCAGACCTTCTTCATCTACGGCGGCAACTGGATGGCCGAATTCGAATCGCCAGCCGGTCTGCAAAGCAATGGCGTCTACGGCCGCAGCTCCAATCAAGAGATGGTCAATGGCTCCAGCGCTGTCGGCCTGACGATAGAAGATCAAGTCTTCCTGCGCCCGACCCAGACCGAAGCCGTGCTCCTGCAATTCGGCGACCTGCTGGCGGTGCGCAACGGCAAAATCGTCGACACCTGGCCCGTTTACGCCTGACCCAAAATCCCCCAAACACCGCAAAAACCTGTGGGAGCTGGCTTGCCAGCGATAGCGGTCTGTCAGGCGAAGTAAAGGGTTGCTGACATGACGCCATCGCTGGCAAGCCAGCTCCCACAGGGTTATCGGTGTCTGTCCCACCTCATTGCCAAATTCGGTAATGAAGCTTTTATGACAAAAGTTCGGTAGCACATCGCCAGTCCGGTCATGCCTATGTAACGCGCTTGAGGAGCCCAACGGGGCGCTTTTCACAAGCCGAGGCGGGACGCCGGGAGTGAGGCAATGGGGACTATGGAACGCTACTCGAAAGTGGGCATGCAGGAACTCGATCAACGGCTGTCGAAGATCGTCGAAGCCGCGCGCAAGAAGCCGGTTTCGGTGTATCGCTACGGCGCGCCGTGGGTCTGGATCGTCTCGCAGGATGACTGGCAGGGCGCCTTGAAAGAGGTCTCCAGCTACATTCCGCCGGGCCATTCGCTGGTGTTGCTGCGCCCACAGATCGACGACTTGCTCGACGCCCACCGCGAGCTCCTGCACGACCTCAATGCCGAACCCGGCATGCTGATCCCCGCGCAAACGGTCATGCACATCCTGCTTCTGCAACTGCTGTATTCGGTTCCCAGCGAGCAACAACTGTATGAACAGCTCAATTACAACCTGTTGTTCCGCTGGTTCGTCGGGCTTGGCCTGAACCAGAAAGTCTGGAGCTTCAACGCCCTCAGTCGCGACATCGCCACGCTGCTCAACGAGCCGCGCGCGGTGCTGCTCATCCAAAAAATCATCGGCGAAGTGTTCTGTGGCGCGTTGCTGCAAATGCCCGAGTTCTCGCTGAACTTCGCGCTTTTGCACACGTGGCTGGGCAAACACGCCTGCGCCTCGACAGCCAGCAATTGACGCCATACACACGGCGCTCGAAGCGCCAACAGGTCATCGCGAATTCAGGGGGTAGTGTGGAACCGATTTTCAAGTCACGGCTGGCGCTGTGGGGCTGGCTGCTGGTGACGGCGGGCGCGCAGCCGGCGCTGGCCGAAGAGGCCGCCGGGCAAGCGGCGCCGCAGCGTCTGGTCGACGTCAACGAATACTTCGTGCGCGGCAATACCGTGCTCGATGCGCGGGCGATCGAAGAGGCGGTGTACCCGTTTCTCGGTCCGCAAAAAGCCCTCACGGATATCGAAGGCGCGCGCGACGCGTTGCAAAAAGCCTATCAGGAGCGCGGCTACCAATCGGTGTTCGTCGAGCTGCCGGAGCAAGCCGTCGCCGACGGCATCGTTTACCTGCAAGTCAGCGAAACCAAGGTCGGCCGCGTGCGTGTGGTCGGCGCCAAACACTATTCGCCGCTGGACATTCGCGACGACGTCCCGGCGCTGAAAGAGGGTGAGGTGCCGGACTTTGCCAAGGTTCAGGGTGAACTGGCGCAGCTCAATAAAACCCCGGGCCGGCAAGTCATGCCGCTGGTGCGCGAAGGTCAGCGCCCCGGCACCATGGACGTCGATCTGCAGGTCGAAGACCAGAACCCGTGGACCGCCAGCGTCGGCCTCAACAACGATTACAGCGCCGACACGGAAAAGCTGCGCACCGTCACCAGCCTCGGCTACAACAACCTTTGGCAACTCGGCCACAGCGTCAACCTGACGTTCTTCACCGCGCCACAGGAAACCGACAACGCCAAGGTCTGGTCGGGCTCCTACAGTGCGCCGCTGACCGATCGCTGGAGCGTGCAGTTCTCTGGTTACCAGT
Organism: Pseudomonas sp. PB103; assembly: GCF_009764635.1. NCBI lineage: Bacteria > Pseudomonadati > Pseudomonadota > Gammaproteobacteria > Pseudomonadales > Pseudomonadaceae > Pseudomonas > Pseudomonas sp. PB103. Next base: position 61,336 of record NZ_RWIL01000130.1, read on the forward strand.
CCGACAGCAACGTCGCCACCATCGGCGGCAGCAACGTACTCGGCAAGGGCCACAGCTACGGCGTGTCGGCAATTTATACGCTGCCGTCGAGCGGCAACTGGTCGAATTCGCTGTCGGCCGGCATCGACTTCAAGGACTTCGACGAACGCCTGACCCTCTCCGGCGAAAGCGACAAAGTCCCACTGCAATACGCGCCGTTCACCTTCGCCTACAACGGCTACCGCTACACCGAGAAGAGCCAGCTCGGCCTCGGTCTGAGCCTGGTCGCCGCCACCCGCAGCATCTTCGGCTACGGCAGCTCCGACGAAGACTTCGACTACAAACGCTATCGCGCCAAACCGAGCTTCGCCGTGCTCAAGGGCGACACCAATTACACCTGGACCTTCGACAGCGACTGGCAGAGCGCAAGCAAAGCCGCGTTCCAGCTCGCCTCCGGGCCGTTGGTTTCCAACGAACAATTCTCCGCCGGTGGCGCCACTTCAGTACGCGGCTATCTGGCTGCCGAACGCACTGGCGATGACGGTTTGCTGCTCAGCCAGGAAGTGCGCACGCCATCACTGGCCAAGTACGCCGGCACATGGATGCAGGACTGGCGTTTCTACGCCTTTGCCGAAGGCGCGCAACTGTACCTGCGCGACGAGCTGCCGGATCAGGACGCCAGTTATGCCTTGGCCAGCGTCGGCCTCGGCACCCGCGCCAGCCTGAGCAAATGGCTGTCCGGCAGCCTCGACTGGGGCTACCCGCTACTCGAAGGGCCGAACACCTCGAAACAGGAATCGCGCCTGCACTTCAACCTTCAAGCCACTTTCTGACAAGGAGCACGTTCATGCAGCGCCTCTTCCTTTCGTTGTTGATCTGCCTGGGCTTCGTGCTCCCGGCCACGGCTCAGGCCTGGTGGCAGGACGACTGGCACTACCGCAAACAGATTGCCGTCGACACCACGCCACAAGGCGCGGCGATCAATCAGGCCCTCGGCCGTACCGCGCTGTTGGTGCGCCTGCACACCGGCAACTTCACCTTTGACGGCGTGAAAGAGGACGGCTCGGACCTGCGCTTCGTCGCCGCCGATGACAAGACCGTGCTCAATCATCAGATCGAAAGCTTCGACGCGCTGATGGGCATGGCGCTGATCTGGGTCGATGTGCCGAATGCCGAGGGCGGTCAGCGCCAGGACATCTGGATGTATTACGGCAATCAAAAGGCTCCGGCGACCGGCAACGGCCAACTGACCTTCGACCCCAATTACACCGCGCTTTATCACTTCGACGGCGCCACCGGCACCCCGGCCAAAGACACCACCGCCTATGGCAACACGGCGCAAAGTGCGACCGGCGCGGCGATTGACGGTGTAGTAGGGCGCGCGTTGCAGTTCAGCGGTCAGCCGTTGTTGTTGCCGGCCAGCCCTTCGCTGCAACACAACGCTGGCAGTGCGTTCACCTTCAGTGCCTGGCTGCGACTGGATCAGGCCAATGGCGAGCAACTGATTCTCGCCCGTCGTGAAGGCGCCAACAGCCTGCTGATCGGTGCGAACCAAGGTGTGCCGTTTATAGAAATCGATGGCCAACGTGCCGTCGCCACCCAAGCGCTGAATCCCGGCCAATGGCAACACGTTGCGCTGACTGCGGAAGGCGCCAAAGTCACCCTGTACATCAATGGCCGCGAGGGCGCGACCCTCGCTCAGGCGATGCCGGCCTTCAACTCGGTCATGGCCATCGGCGCCGATCTGCACGAAGGGCCATTCCAGCCGTTCGTGGGCGCGATCGACGAACTGCGCTTGTCGAAAGTCGCCCGTCCGGCGCCGCTGTTGCTGGCCGACGCTACCTCGCAAGGCGCCGAGTCGAAACTGGTCGCTTACGGTGTCGACGAAGAGCAGTCCGGTTTCGGTTTCGGCAGCCTCGGTTTCCTGCTCAACGCCGTGCCCATCGACGCCTGGGTGATCATCGCCGTGCTGGTGCTGATGATGTTCCAGTCGTGGATCATCATGCTGCGCAAGAACCGCAGCCTCAGCCGCGTGTCCGCCGCCAACGAAGACTTCCGCGTGCAATTCGCCAAGGTCGGCACACGTCTGGAGATGTTCGCCGACGACGCGCAACTCGCCCAGCGCCTGCAGCATTCGTCGCTGTGGCGCCTGTACCTGGTGGCCGTCAAAGAGATCCGCACCCGCCGCGAGCAGGGCGCTGATACCTCGTCGGTTTCCGCAGCGACCATCGAAGCGATCCGCTGCTCGATGGACGGCGTGCGTACCCGCGAAAACCAGCAACTCAGCTCGAAGCTTTCGACCCTGTCCAACGCCATCGCCGGTGGCCCGTACATCGGCCTGCTCGGCACCGTGCTGGGGATCATGGTGGTGTTCCTCGGCACCGCGATGGCCGGCGACGTCAACATCAACGCCATCGCGCCGGGCATGGCTGCCGCGTTGCTCGCCACCGCCATGGGTCTGTTCGTCGCGATCCCGGCGCTGTTTGGCTACAACCGCCTGATCACCCGCAACAAGGAAGTCAGCGCCGACATGCGCGTGTTCGTCGACGAGTTCATCACCCGGCTGGCGGAGATGCACGGCGAGAGCCAGTTCAGTGAGGCGTCGCATCGCGGCCATCACGCCAACCATTCCGTACCGGCCTGAGGAGCACTGACATGGCGTCCGTAAATGCCTCCCACGACGATGACGAAGATGCCGCGGTGGACAGCATCAACATTACCCCGCTGGTCGACGTGCTGATGGTGGTACTGGTGATGTTCATCCTCACCGCCACCGCGCAGGTTTCCGGGATTCAGATCAACTTACCCAAGGCCAGCGCTTCGGTGTCGCTGTCCGAGGCCAAGACCAAGGCGATTTCGGTCAACGACGGCGGCCAGGTGTTCCTCGACGCTTACCCGGTGACCCTGGCCGAGCTGGAAGAACGCCTGCGCATCGAGAAGGCGCAAAGCCCGGACTTCCCGGTGATCGTGCGCGGCGACGCGACGGTGCAATACCAGAAAGTCATCGAAGTGCTGGACCTGTTGCGCCGGCTCGAACTGTCCCAGGTCGGTCTTGTGACCGGCAAACCGAGTCAGGGCTGAGTCATGACTGCACAACTCCCGATCGAGCCGCTGCCGGTGAAAAAACCTGGGTTGCGCTACGTGAAATGGGCCGCCGGGTTGGTCATCGCTGGGATTGCCGCGTGGTTCCTGTGGCAGTGGGCGAATGACATGAGCGGCATCCGCCGCGAAGCGCCCAAGGTGCCGACGATCATTCCGTTGCCGCCACCACCACCTCCGCCGCCGGAGAAACCGCCGGAGCCGGAAACCCCGGTGGAAGAAAAAGTCGTCGAGCCGGAACCGACACCCGAGCCAGAAGAGGTGAAGCCCGAAGAAGAAGCCCCGCCATCACCGGCGGACGATCTGGCCAACCCGATGCAAATGGACGGTGACGCTCAGTCCGGCAACGACGCTTTCAACATCGGCGCGGGCAAGGGTGGCGGCATGGCCGGTACCGGCGGCGGACGTTTGGGCACGGGGACGTACAGCCAGTTTCTGGCGTTCACCTTCCAGCGTTTGCTGCGCGAGAACCCCGAGCTGCGCAACCTCGCGTTTTCGTTGCAGGCCGATGTGTGGCTGAGCAGCGTCGGCGAGATCACCCGCGTCGAACTGATCAAGTCCAGTGGCAATCCCGAGATTGATACGCAGGTGCTGGCCGCGCTACGCGGTGCCCCGGCCCTGAGCGAACGGCCCCCGGCCTCCATCACTTTGCCTGTGCGCCTGTCCCTGCAAGGGCGGCGTCCGGGTTAACCGATTATTTATTGCCAAGCCTTCAAGCTTTGCCAAAAGGAGTTGTGTGCAGATGATTTCCAACGTGAATCGATTGTCCCTGGCGGTCGGCATGGTCATCGCGACCCTGGTCGGTCAGGCGGCGGCAGCGCGTGCGCCCGCGCCCTCGGAGAACGCCACGATCAATCTGATCCGCTTGCTGGTCGAGCAGGGCATTTTGAAACAGGACAAGGCCGACGCACTGATCGCTCAGGCGCAGAACGAAGCCGCGCAAGCCAAACAGGCTGCGGCATCCACCGCCGTAGCCGCCGGCCCGGTGGCGGCGCCGGGCGATGTGCGTGTGCAATACGTGCCGGCCGCAGTGCGCGACCAGATCCGCGATCAGGTCAAGGCCGAAGTCATGGCCACCGCCAAACAGGAAAACTGGGCAGCGCCCAACACTTTCCCGGAATGGGCGGCGCGCATCAGTTTCGACGGCGACATTCGCCTGCGTGACGAATCGCGCTACTACTCGGATAACAACAGCAACGAGATCGTCGACTTCGCCAAACTCAACAACAACGGCCCGTACGACGTAAACCCCAACAGCAGCACCAGCCTGCCGCCGCTGCTCAACACCCGCGAAGACCGCACCAATCAGTTCCGCATCCGCGCACGGCTGGGCATGAAAGCGGTGATCACGCCGGAATGGACCGCCGGTATTCGCATCGGCACCGGCTCGGACAACAACCCGGTATCGACCACGCAAAGCCTCGGCGGTGGTTTCGCCAAGAAAGACATCTGGCTCGATCAGGGTTACCTCAACTGGAAGCCGACGGATGAGCTGACCTTGACCGGCGGGCGCTTCGCCAACCCGTTCATGTCCACCGACATGCTCTATTCCAACGACTTGAATTTCGACGGCGTGGCGGCGATTTTCGACCACAAGCTCAACCGCGATTGGGGCGTGTTCGGCACCGTCGGCGCGTTCCCGGTGGACTACACCAACGACACCACCAGCAGCAACGGTTTCGACAAGGAAGAGAGCGACAACAAGTGGCTGTACGGTGCGCAAGTCGGCGCCAAGTGGGCGATCAACAGCAACAACCGCCTGAAGGGCGCACTGGCTTACTACCGTTTCGACGACATTCAGGGCGAACGCTCCAGCCCTTGCGAACCGTGGGCCGGCGCGCCGGGTTGCGACAGCGATGGCAGCCGCACAGCGTTCATGCAGAAGGGCAACAGCGTGTTCCTGCTGCGTGATATCACCCCGAACCCGCTCAACCCGAGCACCACGCCGCAACCGCAATACGTCGGCCTGGCCTCCGAATTCAACCTGCTTGATCTCAACGTGGTGTGGGACGCCGACCTGCCGCAAGACTTCAAGCTGCGCAGCCAGGGCAACTACATTCACAACCTCAGCTACGACGAAGGCGAGATGCGCAAGCGTTCCGCCGGGCAGATCGTCAACAACCTCGACAGCAACGGCAACATCGAAAGCGGCGCCAATGCGTGGATGGTGCAGTTCACCCTCGGCAGTGCGCTGGAGCTGAAGAAGCAGGGCGACTGGAACATGTTCGCCGGCTACAAATACATCCAGCCGGATGCCTTGCCGGACGGTTTCAACGACTCGTCGTTCCACCTCGGCGGCACCAACGCCAAGGGCTATTTCATCGGCGGCAACTACGGTCTGGCGAAGAACGTTTATGCGACGGGTCGCTGGATGAGCACCGAAGCGGTGTACGGCGCGCCGTTCGACATCGACGTCTTGCAGCTTGAGCTCAACACGCGCTTCTAAGGCGCCGGGAGAGGGTTATGAAAACGCGTTTGTTATCGCTTGGGCTTGGGTTGTTGATCGCCACCGGGGCGAGTGCCGAAGGCATGGAAGAGCGCTTGCGCACTCAGTTGCGCAGCACCGCCCAGCAGTTACAGGCCCTGCAAAGCCAGCAGGCCCAGGCCAGCGCCGCGCAGCTGGCTGCGCAGAACGAGGTCAAGGCGGCGCAGGCGCAGATCAAGCAATTGACCGCCGAACTGGCCAAGGCCAAAGGCGTCGCCGAGCAACTCGCCGGGCAGCAACAGAGCCTGCACAGCCAGGCGCAGGCGCAAGTGGCGGCCAGCGCCGAGCAGACCGGCAAGTTCAAAAAGGCTTATGGCGAGCTGTTGGTCATGGCCCGTGCCAAAGAGGCAGAACGGTCTAAGCTTCAAGCGCAATTGACTGAACGTGACACACAAGTGCAGCAATGTTCAGTCAAGAATCAGCAGATGTACGGCGTCGCCAAACAGATCCTCACCGCCTACGAAAACATCGATGTGGCCGAGGTGATGAAGATCCGCCAGCCCTTCGCGGGCAGCGCCCGGGTCAAGTTCGATGAACTGGCCCAGGGGTTCGGTGATGACCTTTACAAGACTCAATTCGACGCGCCGCAAGCCGCGCTCTCGCACTGATTTAAAAGACGGATAAACAAGGAAGAAACGATGACTCAATTGATCACCCACGTATCGCCAAAATCCCTGACCGAAGTCCTGCAAGCCGCCGGCTATCGCGTCAACGAAACCGAGCAGAACGGCATCGTCCAGTTGCTCAGCGCCAGCCAGGGCATTGGTTACGCCGTGCGTTTCGGCAATCCGGCGGTGGAGCAGGGCAGCTACGTCGATTTCACCTTCAGCTGTGCACTGCGCGTACAGGGTGAGTTGCCCAAGGGAGTGGCCGAGCAGTGGAACGCCACGCGCCGTTTCGCGCGGTTGTCGTTGCAGGGCGAGTTTCTGGTGATGGAAATGGACGTGGTGGTGGCCGCAGGTGTGAGCAACGATCACCTGCGCGGCAATCTGGAACTGTGGGATCGCCTGTTGCAGGAGTTCATCGTTTATCTGCGTGATTTCACTCAGGCCGGTACGGCGCAAACCGCGAAAGTCGCCGTCGCCGAGCAAGAGGAAGTCGCGCTGTGAAAAAGCCTGCCATGGTGATCAGCGCCGCTGCGGTGGCGCTGTTGGTGGTGGCCGTGGTGCTGGTGGTGCGACCGGGCAGTGACCCGGTCGCCGCGCAGCAATCGTCGCCACTGGCGGCGGTTGCTACGGGGCCAGCGGTGGCGCGTTTGGGTAATCAGCAGGTGTCGCCTGAGGAATTGCAGGCATTGCTGGCGACAGTTCCACCGGAAACCCGCGAGCAATTGCGCGGTAATCGTGAAGCGCTGGAACGCTGGATTCGCACGCGTCTGGCCGAGAAAGCGGTGCTGGAACAGGCCGATGCGCAAGGCTGGGCACAGCGTCCGGATGTGGCGCGGCAGACCCGGGCAGCCACCGAGCAGATCGTCTTTCGTGATTACTTGCGCTCGGTCAGCGAAGTGCCCAAGGACTACCCGAGTGCGGCTGAATTGCAGCAGGCCTATGACGCCGGCAAAACGAATTGGCAGACCCCGGCGTTGTACCGGGTCAGTCAGATTTTCCTCGGGGTGAGCGATCCGCAAGCGCTGGAAGCGGTGCGCAAACAGGCTACGGAGTTGAGCAAAAAAGCTCAGGCGACGCCGGCGGAATTTGCTGCACTGGCGACTGAATATTCGCAGGATCGAGTGACCGCTGAACGCGGCGGTGATAGCGGTTTGCAGCCGTTGCAACAACTGGTGCCGGAAGTACGTGGCGTCGTTGCTCGGCTCAAGGTCGGCGCCGTTTCCGATCCCGTGCAAAGCGCTGCCGGGTTTCACGTGATCAAACTCACCGAGCAACAACCGGCGCGCACGGCGAGCCTTGATGAATTGCGCGATCAACTGACCCAGGCTCTGCGCGGGCAGCGTCAGGAGCAGATCGCCCAGGCCTACCTGGACGGCATGCTCAACACCGCCACGCTGAGCATCGACGGCGCCGAACTCAACAAAGTCCTCGAGGCAAAACGCTGATTTCGCCATCACAGCATCCCCCTGTGGGAGCTGGCTTGCCAGCGATGGCGGAGTGTCAGGCACAAGTGAAGTTGGATGTGCCGACCTCATCGCTGGCAAGCCAGCTCCCACATGGGGATGTGTGGACATCCAAAAAATACAAAGATCGACAGGGAGTCATCGATGTCATTCACCGAACCCGCAGGACGACAGGGCAGCGCCGAGTATCGTTGGGCGCAGGACAAAGGCGATTGCTGGCTGGAGCATGCCGCAACGATCAATGCCGAGATTGCGCAATATTTTCTGGTCAGCGCCCGCTGCGGCTGCTTCATGCAGGCGGCGCGCAGCCTCAACGTGCGTTCGACCCTGCTGCGCAAACAACTGGCGCAGCTCGAACAAGACCTGCAGCACTCGTTGTTCAGCTTTCAGGGCAGTGCCCTGAGCCTGACCCGCGAAGGTCAGCAATTGCAGGCCAGACTGGTGGCGTTGGCCCACGAGCGCACATTGCCGGTGGTCGAACAACCGCTGATTCGCCTGGCCGTTGCCGAATCGATCCTGCATGACATCCTCGGCCGTGATCTGATCGCTTTGCTGCGCCGCAACGCCAGTGTGCGTCTGGACATCATTGCGCTGGACAGCGAGTTGTCCTTGCGCGCGGTCAGTGCCGACGTCGTGCTCTGGCTGGCCCACGGTGAAACCCCGCATCCCGGCCCGACCTTCGCGACGGGCGCGGCGCAACGCCTGGCGCGCCTGGACTATCTGCCGCACATCGCCAAACGCTACTCCCGCGTCACCGCGCGCCCGGACACTACCGACGATCTGGCCGATTTCATGCTGGTGCAATGGCAACATGATCGACAGATCGACAGCTTTCGCCCCTGGAATACGCTGGTTGAACAACGGCTGGCCGGCGTGGTGCAAATGCAATCCTACGAGCTGATGCTGGAAATGATCCGCTGCAGCGCGTGCATCGGTTTACTGCCGACCTACATGAGTCGCTTTGATCGGGGACTGGTGGCGTTGCCGGGCCTGTTCGACGAACCCATGCAGTTACAGGCATGGCTGGCGGTGAATGCCGAATCCGAGCGGGTACCCGAGGTGCAAACCCTGATCGAGTTGATCCACCACACCTTCAACGAGCGCCGGGAATGGTTTCAGGCCTGAAGCCGGTCGTGGTTGTCCGACGCCGGCGTCAGTCACCTGGCAATCAGTGGCCGCCGAGGTTTTCGTCGACCGTCTGCACGGCCGACCACGGCGTATCGGGGTCTGGACCATTACCCAGTTGATCGGTGACGGTGAAGGAGAAGCTGAGTTTGCGATCCACACGCCTGGCCTTGTCGAGAAACGCGCGCTCGACAGTCAGAAAAATACTCGTAGGCACTGCCGAGCCGGGGTTCGGCGGCTGCGGCGCTTCGTCTTTGCTCACGCTGACGTTGAGGTGTTCATCGTTGCATTTCAGGCTGATGCGGTCATAGGCGCGGCAGTAGGGGTAGGACACGCGGATCGGCGCGCTGACGAAATCTGCGCCGACGCCGTTTTTGATGGCGTCGGGAAGCACCAGGGCCAGTTCGGAGTGTCCGCCCGGGTAGAGCGTTTGATGTTTCAGGCCTGGGCGGATGGCGTTGTAAAGAACCCTCAATGCAGGTTCGGAAGTGCCGATGTGCTGGCGCTTGCGCTCGACCGTGTAATACAGCTCGTTTATCCGGTCAGGCTGTAACCGACCGGTGGGAATACGCAGAAAAATACAAGCGTCCGGGTTCTCAACCGTTTGTGCGCTTAGCAAGGCGGCTTCCCCTTGCAGCCACAGGGTCATGACATCACCTGATTTGAGTGTGCCTGACAACGGCGGATCGACCTTGACCTCGGCACCTTTGCCATCACTGACCAAGTCGTAGGCGTTCAGCGGCACACCGATATGTGCGCCTTTGACGGGAGTGGTATGGCCCTTGACCTTTGGCGGGTAAAAAATGGTGACGACAAACGTATTGGATGTGCTCACTGAAAGACGCTCCTGTGTTTGCGCGGCAGGACTTATCAAAGCGTTTTTTGCGAGGGAATGCACCTGTCAGGTCTGACAGGTGGGGCGAGTTTGTGCCCGGCAGTGAACTGTTTTGAGATGAGAGTCTTGATTTTTTAGAAGTCGGATCAAACTATCGCAGCCTTCGGTAGCACCTGCCGTTTGTGCGGGTTTGAGGTTACGGTTTAGAGTGGTTGGCCATACAGCGACCACGGAAGGACCTGCCATGCCTGAGCACACCGCCGCCATTCATATCGAGCGTTTCAACGAAAGCCACGTCGAGGGCATCACTGCGCTGTACAACGACCCGTTCGTGACCCGGCAGGTGCTGCAAATGCCGTTTCAGTCCACCGAGGTCTGGCGCAAACGCGTGATGCCGGACAATGAGCGAGTGGTGCAACTGGTGGCGCTGCATCAGGGCGTGGTGATTGGCAATCTCGGGCTGGAAAACTATTCACGGATTCGGCGCAGCCACGCCGGCAGTATCGGCATGGGTGTCGCCGTGGCATGGCAGCGCAAAGGGGTCGGTTCCCGGTTGCTGGCGGCGGCGCTGGAGGTGGCCGACAACTGGATGAATCTGCACCGCGTCGAACTGTCGGTGTACGCCGATAACGAGGCGGCGATCGGTCTCTACCGTAAATTCGGCTTCGAGACCGAGGGGCTGTTCCGTGACTACGCGGTGCGCGACGGGCAATGGGTGGACACCTTGAGCATGGCCCGCCTGCGCCACGTCGCCAAAGCCTGAATCAGTCGCCCAAGCCGAACGCCACCGCCGACTGCGCATGCAGTTCGGTGGTGTCGAGCAGGGGCACAGCGCTGTGTTCGGGTTTGATCAGCAGGCCGATTTCCGTGCAGCCGAGAATGATCGCTTGAGCACCGCGCGCGGTCAGCGATTCAATCACCTGCCGGTAGGTCTGGCGCGATGTCTCGCTGATGACGCCCACGCAAAGTTCTTCATAAATGATCCGGTGCACGTCCTTGCGCTGGGCGTCGTCCGGTGTCAGCACGGTCAAACCCTGGGCAATCAAGCGCTGCTTGAGGAAGTCCTGCTCCATGGTGAATGCAGTCCCCAGCAGGCCGACGGTCCGTGCTTCGATATCCAGCGCCGCTTGGGCGGCCGGTTCGGCAATGTGCAGAAACGGAATGGCGATCGCCGCCTGAATCTGTTCCGCGACCTTGTGCATGGTGTTGGTACACAGCACCACGCACTCCGCACCGCCTGCTTGCAGCCTGCGGGCGGCGTCCACCAGAATCGCTGCGGCATCGTCCCAGCGCCCGGCGTGCTGGGCTTGTTCGACCGGGCCGAAGTCGACGCTGTACATCAATAGCTGTGCAGAGCGCAGTGGCCCGAGGCGGTCGCGCACTTGCTGATTGATCAGTCGATAGTATTCAGCGCTGGACTCCCAGCTCATGCCGCCGATCAGGCCGATGGTACGCATTGAAACTCCTCGGGCAATGACCCGGCGGGTATGTCCGGGCCTGCCCGCAGTGTCCATGTGTTCAAGGCGTGTTGCCAGCGCCAATCAACTGTATCGCTGATCTTTTACCCAAGTGTCATGGTGCGGGCTCCGGCAGCGGCTCCGTGTGGTTGCAACCTGCTGCCAAGGTTTTGTCATAGCCGACATCCGGACGACCCGGCTCGATAAACCATTGCGGTTTGTCGCGAGCGATCGCCAGATGGCAAATCACCTGATGGCGCATGCCATGGGTGTTGGCCCAATAGCGGCTGTTGGAGTAGTCGCGCGTCAGTTCATCCCACAGAAACGGTGTCGAGTCGGGTTGGGTTTCACGGCCGCAGGGCGTCGGTGTAATCGCAAACGACCATTGGTGGTCCCGGTAAACCCACTTGGCGCTTTGAATGTATCTATCGCAGCGCACAACGGTGATCGAGGTGCGGTCGGAGGCCGTTGTCAGCGCTTGCGCCTGTGCAACTGAACCGAGCCCCATGATCAAACCGGTGCTTGCCGCCGCGTACATCAGGCCATTTGCAAACGTGCTGGAGCGGCTCATTGCGTCACTGCCTGATCGGCTGCATCGTAGGTGAACGTGGCGGTGCCGGTATTCGCGGCAGAGGGGGTCAGACGGATGATCGGCACGACGATTTTCGGGTTGGTCGAATTATGAAAATCCTTCTGGTTGTATTGGGCGTCGGCCAGGCCTTTGTTGTCCCCACCGTAGACATAGAAGAAGGCCATGAGCGGAAACTGGTTCGGGGGGGCACTCTGTGTGCATGATTTTTTCGGATCGGTCGAGGTCGGATCGCACCAGGTCTTGACCAGCAGTTCGTTGTGTTCATTGACGCCACTGACGCCTGCCAGGCCTCTGGCGCGTATGGATTGATAGAAGGCTGGCGCTGCCAGGTGATTGCGACCATCACTGACGTCGAAGGCGCATTGACGCTGATTGGGGTTGCCACCGGGTATCGACCAGACCGCATACCATTGCTCTGCGGTGGTTACGCCAGCGTTTTGGCAAAGTCGGCTCTGGGTGGGGTAGTCAGGGTGAGCAACGCAGACGGCACTGGTGTTGCGGGTTGTTGTCCAGGCGTCATATGGATAAGCGCACAGGTAGTCGAGATCGTATTTTTCCTTGGGGGCGCCGAAGATCGGAAAGATGATATAGCCGTTATTGTTCCCCCATGCCAGGCGCTCGAAGTTGGCATCCTTGCGCAGATAGGAAAAGGACACGCCGCCACTTTTCACAGAGGTGGGGCTGGGATCCCAGACCTTGTACTTCTGGGCCGGGTCTTTCTCGGTGACCCTCAGAGTCACGCCTGAACAGAGAAAGGCTGGTCGCGAATCAATGCCATTGCAGTTGGCGGATGTCAGCCCGTAAAGCCGGGTGAGCTCTGTCGCGACAGCGGCGCCATCGAGGACTTGAATGTCGCGGGTGCTGACGATCTCGGGCGGTTGGTTCGCGGTCTGTACGCACCCGGCCAATAAAGCGATTACCAGTAAACCGAATATTTTACGCATGACGAATTCCTTGTCGTGGCGGGACAATGTTTTCAGAGACTTTCAGTGAGCGATTTACGCGTTGTCGAGTACCGTTACAGCGTGACTCGCAGGCACCACGAAAAAATGATGGGATCAGTGCTGCCCACCCGTTTCAGCGTGTAGTTGAACAACACGTCCTTCCCCCGGTTCTCCGTGAGCCACGCCGACGGAACCGCAACATCGGTGTAATTCGCCTGCCCGATGTACGTTTCGTCGCCATAACGGGTCGTGACACCGTGCAGCGCGATCCGGTATTTGTAAGTGGCTTCAAGTGCTGGGTAATTAATTCGCAGATTGGTCTTGGCAGCGTTCAGAGTCGGTTCCGGGAGGGCGTGTTTTTGCGCTGTGATTCGAAGATCGAGCACTTTGGAAGGGACGTCGGTGGTGGTACCTGGCAACTGAACCGTATACGAAACCTTTGCATTGCTGCGGATGCTGTCGACCACTTCCAGTCGCGGCACTTTGAAGGTCAGGATTTGTCCAGGCGTGTTGACTGTCTGGGCATCACTGATCCATCTGAAATTACGACCGGCGAATATGGCTTTGACGCTTTGCCCGGTGTTGGAGCCGGTGTACGCAACCTCGACAGTGGCGAAATCCTCTCGATAGAAATCGCGCTCGAAATTGATGGCCGTGCCATTTGCGTCCTTGGCTTCCAGCACTTTCGGGGCGGTCAGGTCGAGGTCGACGCGTTTGACGTGGACGTCGATGTGGGTTGTCGGCGACCAGATGGCATCCGGACCTGAGGAGTTGCCAAGGACGTCCGTCACCCTGAAGCGCAATGCGAACCGAGGATTGTCCTGCCAGAATTCAGCGGTGGTCAGTGTGATGACGATTTGCTGGGCAGCGGTTTCGGCAGCGGTCACGGTGTGTTTTTTGTCGCCGGGTTTGCCGTCAAGGTAGAGCGTAATGACATCGCCCAGGCGCATATGAATGTATTGCAGTGTGACATCCACGCCCTGACTGGCGCGATCGGCATTGACCCCACTGGCGACCACATCGGCCGGTAGTGTCATGATCAGGTTTGGGTTATCGCCGGAACCTGTCACTTCGCTGCCAGGGCGCGGTGTGTGGAAGAGAATTTTCAGGTCGAGAGAGGTTTCGGGTTGTTGCGGGGGTCTTGTCACGCGCAAGCGCATCAGGTTGATGCCGTTCGCGAGCTTGGTGGTTTGAAGATCCAGAGGGAATGATTTGTTCTCTTCACCTGCCCCGATGACTTTGCTGGCATCCGCCGTATTGGAGCCGTTAAGTAACACTTCCGCGTTGTCATTCTGGGCCTGGGATGACCAGGGCTCGATCACCAGAACGATTTTGCCGTCATTATCCAGCGAAAGCGGAATGCCAACGTCTGGATTATCCGGATGGATGATTGATGGAATCGAACCGGGGATTTTCGGGGGGAAAATGTCCGACCGTGGTTTACCGCCATTTGCGCCTGCCATGTCACCCGCTCCCGTTATCTGCCGTTGAGCAGTCATCTAATCCGCTGTGGCGCTTTGTGCCTACTGTCAGATCTGACAGGGGAGGTGCCGAAATCCATACCGTTCGTCGCTGCGAGCCATTGCCGGGAACAATGGCGTTTGCAGGATTAACGTACGGGCGTCCCTCGATCTGCCACTATCAAGCTTCGCAAGCTCCCCGAGGATCGTTCCAATGAATGACGTACAACAACTGGGCGAGATGCTTCGTCACTACGCCGAAAGCGAAGCGCACAAAAAACAATTGTTCGAGACCCAGTCGGCGACGTGGGCAGCGCGGATTGCTGAGCTGTTTGCGCAGATTCAGCAATGGCTGGAACCGGTGCAGGCGCCTCATCTGCTGGAAGTGAGCCGTGAAGCCTATGTCGCCTTCGGACCGAGCACGCCGGTGGAAACCTCGACCTTCAAGACCGAAAAGCTGAGCATCGTGATTGCCGGCAAACCGGTGGAGTTTGTGCCCGATGTGATGGGCAGTGCGGGCCAGATCTCCCTGGCGGTGATGGGCCTGACCGCGGCGCGGTACGGCAGTATTTCGCTGGTGGGGTTGGCGGACGGTCAGTGGCAGTGGCGCAAGACCAACGGGCTGAAAGACCCCGACACGTTTGTGTTTGACGCGAACTTCCTCGCGCAGCAATTGCAAAGCCTGATCCCGCGCGACCGCAACTGAGTCAGAACCTGAATTTGCACGCAAACCTGTAGGAGCTGCCGCAGGCTGCGATCTTTTGATCTTGGGACGCAGAGCGTCCTCGGCTGCATTCCCACGCAGAGCGTGGGAACGATCGATCGCAGCCTGCGGCAGCTCCTACAGGGGGGAATTACATGTCGAGGTTGATCCAGCCGGGTTTGGCCACCTCTGGCGCCACCGCTTTCACGGTTTTACCAGTGGCCCGCTCAACCCGTCGTGCCACTTCCGGGTCATCGGCAAACGGCACCATGCTCGCCTCATCCAGACTGTCCGAGGTCTCCCGGCGCAAGCAGTACTCCACCGCCAGCCACAGAAACACCACGCCCAACACATCAAAGAAAATCTCCATCACGAGCGGCTCCCTGCCTCAGGCGATCTGTGCTTCACGGTGGGCCAGCGCGACGTCCGCAACCCGCACCGTACGCCACACGTTGTAGGCCATCAGCAACATCCCCGTGAGGAAGAACACCCCGCCGGCAAAGCGCACGATGAACCCTGGATGACTGGCCTGCAGGGCTTCGACAAACGAATAGGTCAGTGTGCCGTCCTCGTTGATCGCCCGCCACATCAGGCCCTGAGTGATGCCGTTGACCCACATCGAGGCGATGTACAGCACCGTACCAATCGTCGCCAGCCAGAAGTGCAGGTTGATCAGCGGTGTGCTGTACATCTGCTCGCGGCCAAACACTTTCGGCACCATGTGATAGGTCGCGCCGAAGGTGATCATCGCCACCCAGCCCAAGGCCCCGGCGTGTACGTGGCCGATGGTCCAGTCGGTGTAGTGGGAGAGGGCATTGACCGTTTTGATCGCCATCATCGGCCCTTCGAAGGTCGACATGCCGTAGAACGCCAGCGACAACACGAGGAAGCGCAGGATCGGGTCGGTGCGCAACTTATGCCAGGCGCCGGACAAGGTCATCATGCCGTTGATCATCCCGCCCCAGCTCGGCGCGAGCAGGATCAGCGACATCGCCATGCCCAGTGACTGTGCCCAATCCGGCAGCGCGGTGTAGTGCAAGTGATGCGGGCCGGCCCAGATGTACAGGGTGATCAGCGCCCAGAAATGCACGATCGACAACCGATACGAATACACCGGGCGGTTGACCTGTTTCGGCACGAAGTAATACATCATGCCGAGGAAGCCGGTGGTCAAGAAGAAGCCCACCGCGTTGTGCCCGTACCACCACTGCACCATGGCGTCGGTGGCGCCGGCATACACCGGATACGACTTGAACCAGTCCACCGGTATCGACAGGTGATTGACCACGTGGAGCATGGCGATCACCAGAATGAACGCGCCGAAAAACCAGTTGCCGACGTAGATGTGCTTGGTCTTGCGCTGCACCACGGTGGTGAAGAACACCACGGCGTAGGCGACCCAGACCACGGCCATCCACACCGCGCCAGAGAATTCGATCTCGGCATATTCCTTGGTGGTGGTGTAGCCCAGCGGCAGGGTGATCAGCATGATCACGATCACCGATTGCCAGCCCCAGAAAGTGAACGCGGCGAGGGTGTCGGAATACAGTCGCACCTGGCAGGTACGCTGCACCGCGTAGTAACTGGCGGCGAATTGCGCGCTGCCGGCGAAGCCGAAAATCACCAGGCTGGTGTGCAAAGGGCGCAAGCGGCCGAAGGTGGTCCACGGCAGGTCCAGGTTCATCTCTGGCCACACCAGTTGCGAGGCGATCAAAACCCCCATCGCCATCCCCACCACACCCCAGAAAATCGTCGCGATGACGAATTGGCGGACGACCTTGTAGTTGTAAGCCTGTCCGATTGTTGCTGTGCTCATGGTCAGTTCATCCACGGTTGCAAAGTCTTGCCAGGCCACCCGGTCTGGCATGAGCTGCACTGTAGAAACCCCACCAGAAACAAAACAGGCTCAGGAATCTTTCATTTGTGCGGATCAGATTGAAGTGCTGGCTGCGGCGTTCTGCCGCGCCCTGATATGGTTTTTATCGCTTCAGGTGAATCTGTAACGTGCTGCGCTGCATCGGCATAGTGCTATCAAAATCTGTAGGGAATTGTGTGCGTCCTGATGAGGTGGCAGTGGCATGTATCAATACGATGATTACGACCGGGCGCTGGTGTTCGAGCGCGTTGCGCAGTTTCGCGATCAGGTCGAGCGCTTCCTGGCCGGGGAGTTGAGCGAAGAAGAGTTTCTGCCGCTGCGCCTGCAAAACGGCCTGTACATGCAGAAGCACGCCTACATGCTGCGGGTGGCGATTCCCTACGGCACGTTGAGCGCCGAGCAGATGCGCACCTTGGCGAGCATCGCCAGCGATTACGATCGCGGTTACGGCCACTTCACCACGCGGCAGAACATGCAGTTCAACTGGATCGAACTGGCCGAGGTGCCGGACATCCTCGAACGCCTCGCGCAGGTCAACATGCACGCGATCCAGACCTCCGGCAACTGCGTGCGCAACATCACCACCGAAGCCTTCGCCGGGGTGGCGGCAGACGAATTGATCGACCCGCGCCCGCTGGCCGAGATTCTGCGCCAGTGGTCGACGATCAATCCGGAATTCCTGTTTCTGCCACGCAAATTCAAGATCGCCATCTGCTCGGCGAAGCAGGATCGCGCGGCGATCATGATGCATGACATCGGCCTGTATCTTAATCCTGGCCGCGACGGGCAGATGTTGCTGCGGGTCATCGTTGGCGGCGGTCTGGGGCGTACGCCGATCCTTGGCTTGCAAATTCGCGAAGGCTTGCCGTGGCAGCATTTGCTGTCTTACGTCGAGGCCGTTTTGCGCGTGTACAACCGCCATGGCCGGCGCGACAACAAGTACAAGGCGCGGATCAAGATATTGGTCAAGGCGCTGGGCATCGAGGCGTTCGCCAAGGAAGTCGAAGAGGAATGGCAGCACCTCAAGGATGGCCCGGCGCAGTTGACCGAGGTTGAATATCAGCGCGTCGCCAGCGCCTTCGTGCCGCCGAACTATCGTGTACTGGCCGGCACTGATCTGGACTTCGGCACGCACCTGGCCGAGAGCCCGGCGTTCGCCCGCTGGGTCGCGCGCAATGTGCATCCGCATAAAGTGCCCGGCTACACCAGCGTGGTGCTGTCGACCAAACCGGGCATGGCAGCGCCACCGGGGGATGTCACGGGCGGGCAGATGCTGGCGGTGGCCGACTGGTCGCAGCGCTTTGGTTTTGGCGAGATCCGCATTGCCCATGAGCAGAACATTGTCCTGCCGGATGTGCCCAAATCCGAGCTGTTTGCGCTGTGGCAACTGGCGTGCAAACACGATCTGGGCAGCGCCAACGTCGGCTTGCTCACCGACATCATTGCCTGCCCCGGCGGTGATTTCTGTGCGTTGGCCAACGCCAAGTCGATCCCGATCGCCCAGGCGATTCAGGCGCGTTTCGACAACCTTGATTACCTGCACGACCTGGGCGACATCAGCCTGAATATCTCCGGCTGCATGAACGCCTGCGGCCATCACCACATCGGCAATATCGGCATTCTCGGTGTCGATAAAAACGGCAGTGAGTGGTACCAGATCACCCTCGGCGGCGCCCAGGGCAAAAACAGTGCGCTGGGTAAAGTCATCGGCCCGTCGTTCAGCGCCGCTGAGGTGCCGCAGGTGATCGAGCGGATCATCGGCACGTTTGTCCGCTATCGCGAGCACGAGGAATTGTTCGTCGACACCGTGGCGCGGATCGGCCTGGAGCCGTTCAAGGAGCGGGTCTATCCGAAGACGCTGGAGGCGACAGCATGAACAATCTGTTGCGGCTGGAGCAGGGCGTGGTGCGGATCGTGACGGATGATCCGTGGACGCTGGTACGTGAGCCCTCGATGCCGAGGCCGCAAGGTTTGCTGATGTTGCCGCTGACACACTGGCTGGAGTCACCCTCGACCCACGCCGTGTGGCTCGGCCCGGACGATGAGGTCGAAAGCCTGGTGCCGTGGCTGGCGTCACTGCCGTTGATCGCCCTCGACTTCCCGAGTTTTCGCGATGGCCGCGCCTACAGTCAGGCGTATCTGCTGCGCAGTCGATTCGGTTGGGCCGGGGAGTTGCGCGCGATTGGTGATGTGCTGCGTGATCAGCTCAGCCATATGCGTCAGTGCGGGTTTGACAGTTTTGCGGTGCGTGAGGACAAATCGGCTGAGGATGCGCTGAAAGGATTGGCTGGCATGAGCGTGTTGTATGGGCGTTCAGTGATCGAGCCGCGTCCGCTTTTTCGTCGGCGTTGACGGTTAAAAAAGATCGCAGCCTTCGGCAGCTCCTACATGAGGTCGATTGTAGGAGCTGCCGCAGGCTGCGATCTTTTGATCTTGCTTTTACCACCGGGGAAACCCTTAGAAACCTCACCCGTCGGGCATTTTTCCTTGGGTCACTGATGGCCTTTTGGTAGAGTCGCCGTCGCCAGCGGGTTTTCGGCTGGACGATGGAACCGAAGAAGGGAGTCTGATCAGTGAGTCCGGGCAAAAAAATTCTCGGCCTCACAGCGTTTCTTTTGCTGTTGACGCTGTGGGCCAGTTACTTTTACGTATTCAAGGAAAACAGCGGCGGCCAGCTTGGCGGTGTCGGCGAAAGCACCGCGTGGTGCGGCACACCGCCGTCCACTGAAGCCGCGCTGCTGGGCAAGGATCAGTTGACCTTGCGCGTCACCAACAACCTGCGCGGCGAGTTCATGCTCAGCGGTTCGCTGGTGGTCTCGGAACGCACCTTCAACCGATATGACTTGGGCCGCAACGAGCTGCGTCTGCGCCTGGAGCCGTTGCAGTGGTCGTACGGCGTCACGCCGATCTTCCTTGAGCAGGTCAAGCTGCAGCCACTGAGCCGCAACTTGTCCGCCACCAACAAAAGCGCCTCCGCCGAGCTTGAGCCACGCCCGATCGGCGTGCAGGGCCAGGTCACCGAATTTCCGTTCGACACCTATCGCTACGGCTACAAACCGGTGCTCTATTACCTCAAGGGCAGCGAGCGCATCGACCTGCGCTTCAAGAACATCACCACATTGATGGAGATGTCCAACACCTTTACGCCGATCCAGAAGTACAACCGCGTCGACTACATCAACGAGAAAAACTCGATGATCCGCGACGACGACTACAAAGCGTACGGGCCGCACGAATGCGCGTTCAGTGTCGAGCGCAAGGGTTCGTTCAAGGTGGTTGTGCTGTTGCTGCTGCTGGTGCTGTGCCTGCCGTTGTTGCTGGTGTTCTACCGTAATGAGCCGGGGATCGACTTTCTTGCCACGCTGTTGGGCGCTGCGATCGT
The DNA here is from genome assembly GCF_009764635.1 of Pseudomonas sp. PB103. Classification (NCBI taxonomy): domain Bacteria; kingdom Pseudomonadati; phylum Pseudomonadota; class Gammaproteobacteria; order Pseudomonadales; family Pseudomonadaceae; genus Pseudomonas; species Pseudomonas sp. PB103. The sequence goes on from NZ_RWIL01000130.1 coordinate 81,344, forward strand.
GCGGGTATTGCTGATCGGTCCGGTGCAGGACTTCCAGCTGTACAACATCGATTTCCTCTTGGGGGCGGCGATTTTGCTGGTGGGCACGGTGTCGCTGATCAAGGCGATGCACATCAACAGCCGCCGCGAGATGGCATTGCGCAGTGGCGAAACCTCCTCCTGGTAAATCTGCGCTGAACCTGTAGGCGCTGCCGCAGGCTGCGATTGATCGTTCCCACGCTCTGCGTGGGAATGCAGCCGAGGTCGCTCGGCGTCCCAAGATCAAAAGATCGCAGCCTGCGGCAGCTCCTACATTGAACATTGCGGCCCAAAGGTTTTATTTCAGGGCCGGGTCGCCCATGTTCATTTTCTTCCAGCCTTGCAGCAGCACCTGCGCCTTCGGCTCTTGCCCGCTGTCGAGGTACCACTGGATCAGCGACAGCCGCGCATTGCGGTTCGCCGGCTGAACCTTGAGCAGGCCTTCGAGTATTTCGCACGCCTCATCGACCTTGCCACTTTCATGCAATGCCACCGCGAGCACGTAGCCGTACTGCGCGTTCTGTGGCTCCAGTTGCGCGGCTTTCTTCAGCGCTGACATGGCCTCGGCAGCCTTGCCAGCGCGGATCAGCGACAGGCCTTGGGTGTGCTGCAACAGTGCGGCGTCGGGGTGGTCCTTGAGACTGTCCGCCAGCAGTTGCTGCGCCTCTTGCCCGCGACCATTGGCTTCCAGCCACTGCACCAGTGTGACCAGTGCCGGGTAGAAATCCGGATCGCGTTTGAGGGCTGCGCGCAGCAAGTCTTCGACTTCCGAGCCACGACCGCTGGCCTGATACAGCATGGCCAGATTCAGATTGGCCTCGGCGCGTTCCAGAAGACTTTTCTGCACCGCTTCGTACTCGGCAATTGCCGACTCCCAGTGGGCTTGCGCTGCGCCGAGCGCGTTGCTGCGGGCGACCCCGAGCAAGTCCCGCGCCGCGACAATGCGCACCGCCTTCACCTGATCGCCCAGCAGCGGCAATAACAACGGCGCGCGTTCCGGTGGCGGCAAGAACGCGCTGATCGCCCGCACCGCGCTTTCACGAACTTGTGGTTGTGAGTTTTTCAGGCCCTGTGTTGCCAGCTTTAACGCTTGCTCGCTTGGATACATCGGCAGTTCCGCCAGCAATGTCGCCCGCTGAATCGCTGGCAGATCGCTGCGCTGCAACTGCTCATACAGCGCATCGGCGGCGCCGGGTTGACCATTGCGAATCAGCCACAGGCTTTCGTCGTAACGCGGTGCCTGCGGGGCGGTAGAAGCGCTCCACAATTTGAACTGCGCCGTGACCTTGTCGCCGGCCTTGCCTTGATGGCAGGTCAGGCAGGCGTCCGGTGTGCCGAGCTTCTGCGCGCGTTCCGGGTTGGGAATACTGAAACTGTGGTCGTGGCGCAAATCGTTGCCCATATAGAACTTGCCGGGCATGTGGCAATCCACGCATTGCGAACCGGGCTGCCCCAAGGTGTGGCGGGTGTGTTCAATGGAGTCGTAGTTTTTTGCTTGCAGGCCTATGCCATCCACGCCTTCGCCCGAGGTTTTGCCGGCGGTGTTGTGACATTGCAGGCACACCGCGTTACCCGGTGCTTTCAGTTCGTTGCTGTGCGGGTTGTGGCAGTTGCTGCAGCGCACGCCCTTGTCGAACATTTTGCTTTGCAGGAACGAGCCGTGTTCGAACACTTCATCCTTGATCTTGCCGTCCAGCGCATACAGTTCACGGGTGAGGGTGCTCGGCAGGTAATCGTCCATCAGCCGTTTGCCGACGGTGTAGCCATCGCCCAGCGGTGCGCGGCGCGCGTGGCAGCGGGCGCAGGTTTCGATTTCGACCGCGGCGTTTTTATCCTTGAGATCGACGTCGAAGCCCTGATGAATCAGATCGCCTTTTTTCTTCGTCCATTCGAGGTGATTGGATGCCGCACCGTGGCAAGCCTGGCAACCGACCCCGAGACTGTTCCACTGACTATTGAAGGTATTGCTCGCGGCATCGAAATTGCGTTTGAAACCGGTGGTGTGGCATTCGACGCACATGAAGTTGGCGTTCTGGCTTGGCTTGCTCCAGTGCAGCGGATTCTTGAAGTTCACGCCCTGGCCGGGATAGAGATGAAACCAGCGGTGCTTCTCGGTATCCCACGCCACACCGAGGGCTTGCAGGCGACCTTCGCCGACGTCGAGCAGGTATTGCTGCAGCGGCGCGATGCCGAAGGTGTAGGCCACTTTGAAGTCGGCATTCTTGCCGTCGATGCCGGGCGTGTTGACCCAATATTCATCGCCCTTGCGCAAGAAACGCGTGGTGTCTTTTTCCGCCTTGAAGGTGACGTTGTTGAAGTCGCCGAGCATCGTCTCGGTGTTTGCCGCTTGCATCGCCAATTGGTGATGCGAGCCTTGCCAGTCCTTGACCTGCTCGGTGTGGCAGCCCTGGCATTGTTGCTCGTCGACCATCGTTGCCGGCTTCAGCGCCACCGCTTCGGGCTTGGCTGGAGCAGGGGCTGGTGCGGGCGCAGTGATCGGCGGCGCCTTGACCGGCACCGGTGCAGGGCTGAACAGAAACCAGCCGATGCCCGCCACGGCGGCCAGCAGCACACCAATGGTCAGGGGGAAAACATAGCGTGAAAAAGAAGGTTGAGACGAATCAGGGTCAGGTTGTGCTGTTTTATTTTTATGCTTGGGCATTGCGACTTCCGTAGTCCAGGTGCATTTGCCGTCTGGCGTGCGTTCAAGCTCGGTGCAGCTTTGCCGGATGCCCGGCGTCTGTCAAATGACGGTTGTGATCCGCCGCGCAGCCTTGCGTGAATTTTGTGATTCGCCGTCGCAAATACTGAGGTTTTAGCTATACCTGTAACTCCCCCAGGCAAAGTTTTCGGCCTTCTGACAGGAGTTACAGCATGAAGCTAGCAGTAATGATGGGCACGCTGTGTTTTGCCACCCTCGCCGTAGTGGGCTGCTCCAGCAAAACCGTCGACCCGAAAGAGTATTCGGGCTTCCTCAAAGACTACAGCCAACTCAAGGAGGCCAAGTCGACGTCCGGTGCTGAAGTGATGCGCTGGATGGACCCCAAGTTCGACATCAACAAATTCACCAGCGTCTACATCGAACCGAGCCAGCTCTACCCCAAACCGCAACCGACCGCGAAGATCCCGCAGCAGACCCTCAACGGCATCACCAGTTACTACGACCAGGCACTCAAACGTGAAATCGGCAAATCATTGCCACTGGCCAGCGGCCCTGGCCCGGGTGTGATCGTGGTGCGTCCGGCAATCACTGCAGTGAGCAGCAAGACGGAAGGCCTGCACGCCTATGAAGTGATCCCGATTGCCTTGGTCGCTGCCGCAGTGAGTACTGCGAGCGGTATCCGCGATCAGGAAACCACCCTCGCCACCGAAGCGGTGTTCATGGATGGCGGCAGCAACAAGGTCGTAGCCCAAGTAGTGCGTAAAGGTACCGGCAAGCCGCTGGAAAACGACTCGCAGGTGATGAAAGCCAGTGACGTCAAAGCGGTGATCGACGGCTGGGCGGTGGACATGCATCAGATGTATCTGAAACTGAAGTCTGAATCCAAATAATGCATCGAGGCTGATGGCCCCATCGCGGGCAAGCCCGCTCCCACATGGATCGCTGTGAATCAATAATCGCATTCACAACACAAATCCCTGTGGGAGCGGGCTTGCCCGCGATGGCATTCGCAAGGGCGCTACATCATTGCCCGGTAAACCAGCGGTAATACGGATTGCCGCCATCCCAGCGCATCACCTCGCGCATGTCCCGCCCCCACGCATCCCGATCGCCGTCATACGCATGCAGACTCGCCCGATAAAACTGCATCAGACGCTGGCGATGGGTTTCCATGCGCTCTGTGAACCCGGCATCGGCGTTCACCAGCGGCGGCGCCTGATACAAATCCAGTAACGCCGGCAGCACGCGGGTGATCTCCTTGCTGCGCACCCACGGCGCGTATTCGATCCTCGGTTGGTCGTCAGTCACGGCGGGGGCATCAGCAGCGAAGCGTTCCAGGCCTGCACGATCGGTGACCCAGGTCGCCATTAACGCAGCGGCCGAACCGATGCCGACATCCTGCAAGGTGCTGCGCACGCCGTCCTGTTGGAAGCGCTCGGTGATCTTCGCTGCATCCAGTTGCATCGGCGTCATTGAACCGACCAGCAGCATCTCGTGGAACTCGCTGGTCCATAGCGAGGCATACGGAAATACGTCGAGGAAGCTGCGCACCAGGGAACGCGAGTCATCGATGTTCTGCGTCGGCAATGGCAGCCATTGCGCGACGATGCCTTTTTCCTCAAGGCGACTGGCCGCCAGTTGATAGAAGTCCCGCGAATACAGATTGACCACGCCGGCAGCGGAGGGCGGTGGCGGTTCAAGAGTGATCAGGTCGTAAGTCTGGGCGCTGCGCAGCAGTTCCTGGCGGCCATCGCGCAGGCGTACATCGACACCGGGATCGCTGGCGGCATTGAAGTTACCCTTGAACAACGGCGCCGCTTTAACCACCGAGGGCAGCAGCTCGGCGACCACCCGGTGCTCCAGCCCCGGATAGCGCAGCATCGCACCGGCGGTGATGCCGGTGCCGAAACCGATCACCAGCGTCGAGCGCGGTTCGCCGTTGTGGATCAGCAGCGGCAGCAGCGCCTGAATGCGCATGTAGCGTAACGACGGCATGGCGTCACCGGTGTTCGACACTCCCTGAATGTACAAGCGATGGAAGTTGTTCTCGCCGCGACCTTGTGCGACCACTGCGACGGTGCCGCCACGGCCTTCTTCGTAGAATGCCAGCGTGCCGTTGCGCGCACCGGGCAACAGGCTGGCGAGTTTGTCGACCGGGGTCAGCAGGGCCACGGCAACCGAGACCAGCCCGAGCGTGACGACGAGCTGGCGCCGACCTTTCTTCACGTGGTGGCCTTTGCGCACGGCACAGTAGCCGACAACCGCCGCGATGATCGCCAGCAGACCCAAGGTCCGCACCAGCCCCAGCAGCGGAATCAGCAGGAAGCCACAGAGCATCACCCCGACAATCCCGCCCAAGGTATTGAACGCCACCACCGCACCGACATCGCGCCCGACACGCTCATGGCCGACGCTCAGGCGCAGGGCCAGCGGAAACGCCGCGCCCAGCAGCAACGTCGGTACAAACACGATGCTCAGCGCCGCTACGGCAAAGCGTGCGCTCATGCCCGCCAGTTCGCTGACGCCCAGGCTCAGCAACCACATTTCGGTCTGGGTCTGGGCGAGGACGAGCCAGCGGCCGAGCAGGGCGATTTCCAGCAGCGCGACCAGCCCGGCGCCGGCGATCAGCAGGCCGAACACACCCCACGGATCACGAATGCGCTCGACACGACGGGCGAGCAGGGCGCTGCCGATAAACAGTCCCGTCAGGTAGGTCGCCAGCACCACCGCGAACGCGTAGGTGCGCGTGCTCATGAACTGCACGATCGATTGCGACCAGACCACCTCATACCCCAGCGCCACGCCACCGGCGATGGCATACAACCAGAGTGCGGTGCGATCCGTGGCTTTCTCGCTGTGCGGTTTGCTCGCGGCTGCCACGGGCAAGGGTTGTTGCCGCGCAAACCACAACGCGCCTACGGCGGCCAGCAGGTTGAGCATCGCCGCGAACAGCGCGCTGCCACGCACGCCGAGCGTGGCGATCAACACAAACGCGGCGAGCAACGTGCCGACAATCGCGCCCAGAGTATTGGCCGCATACAACTGACCACCGGCCTTGCCCGGGTCAGTCGCCAATGAACGCACCAGCACCGGCAGCGTGCCGCCCATCAGCACCGCTGGCAGGCCCACCAGCGCAAATGGCAGCAGCCAGGCCAGCAGGCCGACGTGACCTTGCAGCCAGGCAAACGGACTGGCCGCCAGGCTCATGGCAACCGTTGCACCTACGCCGAGGATCGCCACCAACACTTCCAGCCCGGCATACAGTAGAACCGGCTGCTGCAAGCGATCTGCAAAGCGTCCGAACAGCCAGCCACCGATCGCCAGTCCGGCAAAAAACGCGCTGATGCCGGTGGTGATCGCGTATACCTCGACGCCGACCACCAATGACAGTTGCTTGATCCACAGCACCTGATAGACCAGCGCAGCAGCACCGGAGATGCACAGCAGCAGGGCGGGAATGATCAGCGCCGGGGCGGCCGATAGCGAGACGGGTACGGCCGACGGCTTGCTGGCGATACGTGAGGACATACCAATTGCCTTATACAAAATAACCGGCCACCCCCTGTAGGAGCTGCCGCAGGCTGCGATCTTTTGATCTTGATCTAAAAAACAAAGATCAAAAGATCGCAGCCTGCGGCAGCTCCTACAAGGGCTCCGTCCGGTTTGGGATAGAGGCTGCCCGCCGGTAAGGGCGGGCGGCAGTCTTGCGGTTACTGTGCAGCTTTCATTTTTTCTTCAATCTTCGCATCCACTGCAGCTCGGATCTGGTCGATGCTGAAGCTCGCCGGTTTCTGGCTGGGCGGGTACTCGATGAAGGTCTGGAGGAAGCGCGCTGCCTTGGTCGTTGCTACGGCGACGAGGTAAACGTTCTTGGTCGACCAATCGTAGTATTGATCGGACACCACATCGGCCCGCTCATACGGGTCCATTCTCAGATTGAATATCTTTGGCACACGCAACGGCGTGAACGGGTTGCTCCATACGGCGAAACCACCTGGGGCACGCTGCTCGGCGAATACGGCTTTCCAGTTGCCAAAGCGCATCGAAACCAGCATGCCGTCGTCGTTGAAGTAGTAAAACTCCTTGCGTTCACCGTTGGGTTGCTGGCCGGTCAGGTAAGGCAACTGGTTGTAACCGTCCAGATGCACTTTGAAGGTGTTGCCGCCGCTTGACGGCGCCCAGCCTTTGAGCAGCTTGCCGGTTACATCGGTATCGCCCGCTGCGGCCAACAAGGTCGGGAACCAGTCCAGGCCCGAGAACATTTCGTTGGAAACTTCACCCGGTTTGATCTTGCCCGGCCAGCGAATCATTGCCGGCACGCGGTACGCGCCTTCCCAGTTGGAGTTCTTCTCGTTGCGGAACGGCGTGGTCGCCGCGTCCGGCCAGGAGAACTGGTTCGGGCCGTTGTCGGTGGTGTAGACGACGATGGTGTTGTCGGTGATTTTCAGGTCATCGAGGGTTTTCAGCAGCTTGCCGACATCGCCGTCGTGCTCAAGCATGCCGTCTGCGTAATCGTTGCCGGGCATGCCGCTCTGGCCCTTCATCGAGTCACGCACGTGGGTGAACAAGTGCATACGCGTGGTGTTCATCCAGACGAAGAACGGCTTGTCAGCCTTGGCCTGTTTTTCGATGAACGCCTGCGCGGCAGCAGTCGTTTCGTCGTCGATGGTTTCCATGCGCTTGGTGGTCAGCGCGCCGGTGTCTTCGATCTTGCCGTCGGCGAAGCTGTGAATGACACCGCGTGGCGAGTTGGCCTTGACGAAGTCCGGGTCATCCTTGGGCCAATAGGGGCGTTCAGGCTCCTCTTCGGCGTTAAGGTGATAGAGGTTGCCGAAGAACTCGTCGAAACCGTGGTTGGTCGGCAGGTATTCGTCCTTGTCCCCGAGGTGATTCTTGCCAAACTGTCCGGTGGCGTAACCCTGAGACTTGAGGGCCTGAGCGATGGTGATATCACGCTTTTGCAAGCCGACAGTAGCGCCCGGTGCGCCGACTTTCGACAGCCCCGTACGCAACGGCGTCTGCCCGGTAATGAACGACGATCGTCCAGCCGTACAGCTGTTCTCCGCATAGTAATCGGTGAACATCATGCCTTCTTTGGCGATTCGGTCGATGTTCGGCGTCTTGTACCCCACCACGCCCATGGAATAGGCACTGATGTTGGTCTGGCCGATGTCATCGCCGAAGATCACCAGAATGTTGGGTTTTTCAGCCGCTGTGGCGGTTGCCGACAGCGCCATCACCGAGGTTGCCACCAGGGCGAATTTCGGTAGCCACTTGCGTATGCGAGTCATCTGACTTGCTCCTTTTCGCGGGGGTCGTTTATTGCGACTTACGTTTATTGCAGTCCTGCAGCACGCTTTTTTCTTATTGCACCTGCTCGGTTGCGGGTGGCTCGAACGGGTAAATGCGGCGCCATTCGGACGCCATGTCCACCACGGTCCAGCCGCGGGAATTTGCTTCATCGAGAGCCTTGTCGAGGCGCCCGATATCGGATTGACGGTCGTAGGCCCATTCACGCCTGGCGTCGGTGTGATGCACCAGGCCCATGAAACGTTTGCCGGAACCGGCGGCGGTCCACTGAAGCATTTGCAGGTCGCCGTCGGAGTTGCCGAAGGCGAGGATCGGTCGGCGACCGATCACCGCATCAATGCTTTCCGGTTTGCCCGGGCCGTCGTCGTTGTGCGCCAGTTTTGGCGTGCGCACGATCGAGGCCTTGCCGTCCTTGTATTGAAATGAAGTAATGAACGTGGTGCCGATCACCTGCTCCGGCGGGATGCCATAGACCTTTTCGGCGAAGGCACGCATGAAACCGGTGTCGCCACCGGAAACGATGTAGGTCTTGAAGTCCTGGCTGCGCAGGTAATCGAGCATTTCCAGCATCGGCTGAAAGATCATCTCGGTGTAGGGCTTGCCGGTTTTCGGATGGCGCGCCTGGCTTAGCCAGGTCTTGGCGTAGTCATCGAACGCTTCGGTGGTCATGCCGGTGTGGGTGGCGCCGAAAATCTTCAGTAAACCGTCCATGCCCGCCGCCGCGAGCGCTTTGTGATCATTTTCGATGACCGCCTTGAATGGCTGGGTGGTTTTCCATTCTGGATGCTGCGCTGCAGTGCGCTTGACCTCGTCGAAGGCGAAGAGCAATTCGAAGTACGCCGGTTGCTCGCTCCACAGGGTGCCGTCGTTGTCGAACACGGCGATGCGCTCAGCGGGTTTGACGAAGTCCTTGCTGGTCTGGTCGGTGACGGCCTGGACGAATTCGATGATGCTTTTTTTCGCCGGGCCGTCGTTCCACGATGGCAACGGCTCACTGGCTTGGGCCAGCAGCGGCAGAGCGAGCGCAAACAACAGCGCCAGATTGAAGCGTTGACGGTGCTGTGGCGGGTTCGTCATGGGAAATTCTTCTCGTGAACGGGGTTGAGCGGGCGCAGGGCCGAGGCCGGTTTCGCCTGCTGCTGCTCGGCCTGACTGTGAAGCGTAGTCAACGATTGGCGCAGTTGAACGAGTGTTTGCTCGGTGCTCGGTTCGCGGCCGTAAAGGCCACGTAACAGGCCTTGCAGGCGTGGGCCGGCAGCGACCAGTTTCAGCCCCAGGCGACTGCGCCGCAGCCACAGGTATAAGGCGCTCAACTGTGGCGGTCTGGCGTCGAGTTGCGGGGCGATTTTTTGCCAGGCGCAGTCCGCCGATTGCTGCCAGGCCACTTGCCGCGCGAGCTTGCGCGCTTGCCATTGCTGGCGGGCACGGGTGAGAGCAGGGCGCAGCAGATAAAAGGCGCCAATGGCCACCGCCAGTAAGCTCAGCCACAGCAACCAGCGGGTGGAAACGTGCAGGCGATTCTGACCGAGCTGCCTGAGGTCGTCGGCGATCGAAAACACCGGTTTGTAAGCCGCGTCAGCGACGGCCTCGAACGTAACCGCCGGGACTTGCGTGGTGCGCAATTGCCGGCTGCTGGCATCCCACCATTTCACCTCGATGGCCGGCAAGGTGTGCGAGCCAGCCTGGTCGATACGGTAAGTCACGCTGTCGACACGCTGCCCGCCGAGAATATCGCCGCGACCGTCATCGAGGCTGCTGACTTGCGGGGTTTTGGTATAGCGGCTCAGGCCGGCGGCATCACCCAGTGTCGGTATGGGCAAGGCCATGGCCAGCGCGCCGTCCGCTTGCAGGGTCAGTTGGCGGGTAATGCTGTCGCCGACTTTCAGCGGGTTGGCCGAGTGCGTGACAGTCTGGGTAAACCGCACAGCGTTGGCCACCAACGGGGTTTCCCCCGGTTTGAAACCGGGGGGGTGTGCCGCGATGAATTGCACAGGTTGGCTCTGCGCGCTGATTTGCGTTGTCGCCTGACCGGGCGTGGCGCGCACGGTCAGGGCGGGGATGGCGAAAGTGCGCGCGACGTTCGGAGTGATCAGGTAGCTGTAACGCAAACCGCTGAATGCCTGGCCCTCGATGGTCTGATTGAGGTGCTGGGCCTGACCGTCCGGTGGCATCACCAGTGCACCATCGAGTTTCAGCTCGGGCAGGGTGGCGGCGCTGGTGAACCAGGTGTCGGTGAGCACGTCGAGTTGCAGCTCGATCAGGCCGCCGACCATGGCGCCTTCGGCGGGTTGCAGGTGGGCCTGGACCTTGAGTTGCGGTTCGGCTGCAAAGGCATTGAAGCTGACTGCGCTGGCCAGGAGTAAGGCGCTGATTTTTTTGCTGATTGATCCGGCCCCATCGCTGGCAAGCCAGCTCCCACAGGTTTCTTCGGTGTATTCACCGATTTTGGCAGTACCGCAAAACCCTGTGGGAGCTGGCTTGCCAGCGATGGCCGCGCCGCGGTTCAAAGGGATCATGGCTTGGCCCCCGCCTGATCCTGCAAGTTGAACTTCTGCTTGAGAAATTTCGCCGGTGAGGTGGTCAGGTTCTGCAACCACAGCGCGTCGGACGCGGCCTGTTCGGTTTCAACCTTTTTGCTCTGACCCTTGCCCGGTGCCTTATCGAATTTCACCTCGTCGGGCTTGGTTTCCGGGGCATTCTTTTCTGCGCTTGCGGTGTCTTTGAGCAATGCCTGGGCCAAGGCCAGATTGGCCGTGGCTTCCGGGAACTGTGGCTGTAGCTTCAACGCCTGGGTGTAGGCGGCGATGGCTTCATCGAACTTGAAGCGCCGCACATAAATATTGCCCAGATAGAAATACGCTTGCGGTGTGTCCAGCCGCGCGAAAGTCGCCAGCGCGAGGTCGTAATCGGCGGCGTGATAGGCCGCAACGCCTTTCCAGTATGGGTCGACGAACAACGTCGCGGCTTGCGGGAAATGTGCGTGCTCGAACGCCCAGCGCCCTTGTTGATCACGGGTGAAGAAGGCGTCGCTCAAGGCATTTGCCTGTGCTGGCGCCGCTGGCCAGCCAAGACCTGCGGCGAGCAAGAGCGCCGGCATCCAGTTCACGCTCCAGCCCTTGCGCACACCGAACAATGCCAGCACCAGCAACGGCCAGCACAACCAGTATCCGGCGTCCTTCCAGTGCAGTTCGCGCTGTTCGGCGCTGGCGCTCTGAAAATGTTGCTGAGCGTGCAGCTCGATCCAGTCCAGATCATCGTCATTCAGGGTCAGGCTGCCGAGCGGTGCATCGACCGCCGACGCCAGTTGTTTGAGCGCCGCCTGATCGAAGCTGCCGAGGATCGGACGGCCATTGCTGTCGATTTTCGGCTGGCCACCGGCGCCCTGGACAACCCCGCCGTCCTCGCTGCCAACCGCCAGCACCAACACTTGCAGCTGACTGTCGTGCAGGCGTTTGTCGAGCCCGTCGAGTCGCGAGGTGTCAGCACCGTCGGTGAGCAGCAGCAGGCTGCCCGGGGTTTTCTCGGCACTGAGCAGGCGTTTGGCTTGATCGATCACCGCACCGACATCTTTGCCCGGCTTATCGATCAGCCCGGTGCCGAGGGCTTGAATGAACGTGTCGAGCAGCGCCGGATCATCCGTCGGCGGCAGCACCAGATGCGCGCTGCCGGCGTAGGCGATCAGCGCAGTGCGTGCACCGGCACGGCGCTGGATCAAGTCGTGAAGTTTGTGTTTGGCCGCTTCCAGTCGGGTCGGTTGCACATCGTTGGCGTCCATCGACGGCGACAGATCCACGGCGACGATCAATGGCGCGCGGTTCTGCAGAAAGTCCGGGCGGTCCTGCTCCCAGGTCGGCCCGGCCGCTGCCACCGCGCCAAGGATCATTACTGCGCACAGCAGATGCACCGGCCGCAGCCGCTGATGATCCTGTGGGGTAATCAACAAGTGCGGCAACAGATGCTCGGCGATGTTGCCGCGCAGCCGTCGTTGCAGGTCACGGCTGCGGCGCCAGATCAGCGGCAATGCAGCACCGAACAGCGCGAGGATCAGCCACAGCGGTCGCAGGAAATGGAAGTCACCGAGATTGATCTCCATCTCAGGCCTCCTGCCGTTGACGCGCGAGCGATAAACGCGGACGCAGCAGCGCGCCGAGGTGATACAGCGCCAATAGCGCCATGGCGGCACCCAGCGGCCAGTAGAACAGTTCCCGTTGCGGCTGGTGGCTGAGGGTTTTCACCTCATGTGGCGTCAGCCGATCAAGCGTGCTGTAGACCTGATCCAGCGCGGTGCGGTCTTCGGCGCGGAAGAATTGCCCGCCGGTGGTCTTGGCAATCTGCTCCAGCCCCGCCAGGTTGACCTTGGCTTCGCCCGATGCGCTCGGGTCGCCGATGCCGATGGTGTGGATGATCACGCCCTTGTTGGCGGCCATTTCGGCGGCGTGATCCGGGGTGATCGCGCTGCTGGTGTCGTTGCCGTCCGTGAGCAGGATCAGCACTTTTTCCTGCTCATGCGCCTGATCCAGCAGCTTCAGACTCAAGCCGATGGCATCGCCGATCGCGGTGTTGGGCCCGGCCATGCCGATGCCGGTGTCTGCCAGAAGCAGCGACAGGCTGGCATGATCGAGGGTCAACGGTGCCTGCGGATAAGCGCCGCTGCCGAATACGATCAGCCCGAGACGGTCGTCCTTGCGCTTGTCGATGAAGCCTTGCACGACTTCTTTGACCGCCGCCAGGCGATTGATTTTCACACCGCTGGCGTTGGTGAAGTCTTCGGTTTCCATTGACTGCGAGATGTCGATGGCCAGCATCAGGTCGCGCACCGGTTGTTGGCGTTCGATCGGCTTTTCGACGAACACCGGGCGTGCAGCGGCCAGCAGAATCAACGCCCACAGCAGAACATTCAACAGCAATTGCCAGTGATTGCGTCGACTGCCGACAGTGCCGGGTGCTTCACCGACAGCCCGGCTCATGGCGTTGAAAAACGGTACGCGCACGGCGCTGCGGGCCTCGTTGTAGGCGGGCAGGTAGCGGTACGCCAGCCAGGGCAGCGGCAATAGAAGCAACAACCATGGGTAATCAAGCTGCCACATGGTGATGCTCCACCCAGTGTTGGCAGGTGTCGAACAACGCCTTGCGCTGCGGCGCGGGCAGGGCACGCAAAGTCTCGTCGGGGGCGTAAGCGAGTTGCGCCAGTTGCGCGCTGAAATCAGCCGGCAAAAGCCTTTTGCTGTGCTGCTGCAAGAAGCCTTGCCAATCCTCCCTCCCCAACGCCCCGACCCTGTGGGAGCTGCCGAAGGCTGCGATCTCTTGATTGTGTTTTTTAAAGACCGGAGCAAAAGATCGCAGCCTTCGGCAGCTCCTGCATGAGGTCGGCGTGGGCATCGAGAGGGCGACGCGTTTGAGCAGTTCGGGCAGTTCGCGCAGGGCATTGAGGTCATCACTGCGGCTGCGCAACTGCGCCAGCCGCGCCAACGCTTCACGCCGATATTGATCGCGTTGCCATTGCCGATAGCGACTGATGGCGATAGTCAGCGTGAGCAGAATCAAAACCCCGAGCACCACCCACCAGCCCCACGTCTGCGGCGCATAACTGACCGGCGTCGGCAGGCCCAACTCCTTGAGTTGCTCGATGCTCGGGATATTCGGATTCACCGCCGTGCTCCGGCGCTCTTGCCGAGTTCGGCGCGCAATTGCGCATGAGCCTCTTCGGCGGTGCTGATCATCATCAACGGCACCTGACTGCGGCGCAGCAGGGTGGCGACGTCCTTGAGCCGGCCGCTGAGAAAATCCCCCAGCGGTTGATGCACGTTGCGTTTTTCGATGGCCAGTTCCACCTGCAACTCACCTTGCGTCACCAGCAGCCGACCGTTGGCCGGCAGCTTCAGCGCCAACGGATCGTAGACTTGCAGGGCGATCACGTCGTTGTGCGCTGACAGTTGCCGCATCAGTTGCAAGGTGCGCTCACCGGCACCGGCGAAGTCGCTGACGATGCAGATCAAATGATCGTGGCCGGCGAGGGCGAGGCAGCGCTGCAAGACCTTATCGAGTTGATCCTCGTCCTCAGCGTCAGGACTGCCCGCGTTCAGTGCTCGGTTCTGCTCGGCGATGCGGCTGAGCAAGGCCTCCACGCGTTTGCGGCTGCGCAACGGGGCGACGCTGTCGATGCGTTGATCGTTGAACACCAGGCCGCCGACCCGGTCGCCGGCATGGAACACCATCCACGCAGCCAGCGCGGCCAATTCGGCGGCCACGGCGGATTTGAAACTGCGTTGCGAGCCGAAAAACATCGACATGCGTTGGTCGACCACGATCAGCGCGGGGCGGTCGCGCTCCTCGGTGAAGGTGCGCACCACCGGTTTGCCGGTGCGCAGGGACGCACGCCAGTCGAGATGGCGCAAGTCGTCGCCCGGTTGATAACGGCGCAGCTCATCGAAGTTCAATCCACGGCCGCGCAGGCGTGAGGCATGGTTGCCGGCGAGGATGCTGCCCTGTGGTTGGCGAGCGAGAAAGCTAAGGTCACGGGCCTTGAACTCCAGCGCCATCAATTGCGCGAGAGAGACGTAGACCAGACCTTCGTCGTTCATGCCGGAATCGCCACTTTATCGAGAATGCGATCAAGCACCTGATCGGCGCTGACGCCATCGGCCACCGCGTCATAGCTCAGTTGCAGGCGATGACGCAGCACTGGATGCACCACCGCCCGCACATTGTCCGGCGAGACAAAATCCTGACCCTGCAACCACGCATCGGCGCGCGCACAACGGTCCAGGCCTATGCCGCCACGCGGGCTCGCGCCGATTGAAATCCAGCGGGCGAGGTCTTCGTCGTAATCGGCGGGGTGGCGGGTGGCGTTGATCAGGTCGATCAGATAGTTGTCGATGGCGGGCGACACATGCACCGCGCTGACTTCCTTGCGTGCGGCGAAAATGACCTCCTGCGACAGGTTGAAGCCCTTGGCAGGGGTGGTGTTGGCGCCTTGGGCGAACTCTTCGTTGCGTAGCAAACGCAGCACTTGGCTCTCGTTTTCTGCGCTCGGGTAATCGAGCAGCACCTTCATCAGGAAACGGTCCATCTGCGCTTCCGGCAGCGGGTAAGTGCCTTCCTGTTCGATCGGGTTCTGCGTGGCCACGACGATAAACAGCTCGGGCAGCACATGACTGTTACCCGCCACGGTGATCTGCCGTTCTTCCATGGCTTCGAGCAACGCCGCTTGCACCTTGGCCGGCGCGCGGTTGATTTCGTCAGCGAGGATCAAGTTGCCGAACAGCGGGCCGGGCTGGAAGCGGATTTCGTTCCTGCCTTCGACCTGATGCAGCACCTCGGCACCGGTGATGTCCGACGGCAGCAGATCCGGGGTGAACTGGATGCGGCTCATCTTCGCGTCAAGGTGTTTGGCCAGCGCCTTGACCGTGCGGGTCTTGGCCAGCCCCGGCAAACTTTCCAGCAGCAAATGGCCGTTGGCCAACAGACCGAGGAGGATCTGCCGGATGACTTGATCCTGGCCGAGCACCGCTTCGGCGATGCTGGCTTGCAGGGCGTTGAGGTCGGTAAGAGCAGTCATGGCAGCAATCCTTTGTGTCCGGTCTAGAAAAATGCCAGGGTCAGGTTGACGCTGAAGCCGTTGCCTTCTGGGCGGTTCTTGGTGTCGAATTCGGGCACCCAGCGCGCACTGATGTTGGCCTGGGCGTCGGCGAATTTGCCGGCCCAGCCAATCACCGGGCCGGCACCGACCGAGCGCCCGCGATAGCCATGCAGGAAATCGGCAGTGTCGCCTTTGTCATCGGTGATCTGCTGGATGTAGCCGGCCGCCAGCCCAGCACTCCAGCCACTGCCCAATCCGTGGGTCCACAGCGCATCGAGGGTGAAGATGTTGCCGTTGCGATAATCCGTGGCGCGGTTCTCGGTGTAGAACTCAAGCCCGCTGGAAAGGGTGAATTCGCCACCCTTGCCGTCGAGATGAGTGAAGGCCACGGTCGGCATGAACGTGTAATTGTTCTGCCCGGGGTTGGCCAGCCGGTCTTTGTTGTAAGCCCCGGTGGGCACATAAATCGGCAGAGAAAACGCGATGTGGTTGAGTTCGTCGAAGTGATAGCCGGCGGCAATCGGCGTGATCAGCGGGTCGGCGAATTGCGTGCCGGAATCACTGGTGCCGAGGGTCCGCCCGCGAGGGCCGGTGATGGCCGCATCAATGTCGGTGTACTGCAGCGGTATGCCGATAGCAGAGGCGAAATTCCATGGCCCCTTGCCGGTGTCCCACACATGCGTCAGGTTGGTCATGGTGTAAGACACCTTCAGGTCGAGCCCGGTGCTGACTTCACCGGAAATCGGCGCACCACGGCTGCCTTTCAGCGAGCCGTCGTACCAGATGCTGGTCACCGAGACTACCCAGCCCGGCTCGGGTGGGACGATCCCGGCATTGGAAAACACCTGTTGACCGGTGATCGGTCGGCCGACGCCGCCCTCAGCTGCGTAAAGCAGAGGACTGCCGATCATGCACAGCGCCAACAGCGGGCGCACAACGTTGGGCTTGACCATTACAAACTCCGCTTATTGTTTTGAGTTGACCGGGGTCAGTGGCGGCATTTTCCATGCGCCGCTGGCCACTTCCGGTTTTGGCAGATAAAGACGCAGGATCCCGTAGAACGGCCCGTTGGGCGCTGGCAGCCAGTTGGCCTGTTTGTCCTTGCCGGGGTTGTTGTGCTGCACATACAGCGTCAACCCGCCATCGGCATCGAGCTTCATGCCCGGCAACATCGGCGAGTTGATCAGGTAGCGATTGAGCGGATTACTCACCAGCAACTTGGTCTTGGCGTCGTACATCGTCAGTGACCAGAACGCGTCGGCCGGGGGCAGGGCGCCTTTGTCGAAATGCACGGTGTAATCGCGTTTCGAGGCATCGGCGGGTTGCCCGTCCTTGTCGACGAAATAGCTGAAGTAACTGGCTTCTTCGGCACTGTTGCCGAAGATGCCCATGTTGGCGCCGGCGTAGCGGTACAGGTAATCGCCTTTGAGGCGGTCACGGGTGCCAAAGAAATCACCGCTTTCGACTTGATGTGTATCGATTTTGTTTTTCTTGAATTCAGCGAACTCTGCCTGACCGTCGTGGATACCGTCCTCGAGGGCCTTACGCTGCTCTGGGCTGAGCTTTTTCAGGTCAAACGGCTGGCCGGCACCAATGCCGATTTTGGCGAAGCGCGCCAATAGATCCTTTTCAACATCCTGCGGCGGGGCGAAGGCAAGCATGAAATTCAGGTAGCGGAACAGCTCAGGGCTCTCACTCATGCTCGCCGTCGGCTTCGGCCAGCTGACCTTTGGCGCAGGTGCGGGAGCTTTCTGTTTGACGTAATGGCTCAGCGGTTCGACTTTGTAACCTTGCTGGATCTTTTTGACCTTGCCCAGATCCTTGTCGTCGAGCAGCTGTGTACGGTAAAGCGCATAGGCAATGTTGCTTTCGCTGCGCACCATCCGGTCGATATTGACCGGTTGCTGACCTTGCCAGTCCGGGCCGGCAATCATGAAGCGACCGCCATTGTTACCGGTGCTGCGGGTGCCCAGATACGCAAAGTTCTGGGTATACAGATCGATCAGTTGCACCGAGTAATAACGATGCTCTTCGATCGACGGCAAGGTCAGCACCAACGGCTCTGCGCGCAAGTCCATCCAGATGAACGAGTAAGGCGTGTCGGCGTTTGGCGTGATGACGGCCGTGTCTTTGGGTGTGAAGGTCTTGGCGGTGTTGCCGATCTGGTTAAAGGGTTTTTTGTAATTCGGGTCTTTGCTGTTCAGGGCCTGTGAGTACAGCACCTTGTACATCTCCACCACGGGGAAGCCGTAGAGGTAAGCCTCTTTGGCAATCGCCCGGGCTTCTTCGGGGCTGGCGGTGAAATCCTGGGCACCGACGCCGCAGCTGACAAACATCGTCATCAGGCTGTAACCGGCGGCTTTGAGGGCTGCATGCATAGCGATTTCCTTACTTGCCAAACGTCACGTTGAGACCGGCATAGAGGGTGAACTGCGGGAGATCATCGCCCTTGCGGTCGACCGTCCACTGCGGCTCGACGAAGGCGTTGAGAATGTTGCTGCCAGCCTTCCACGCCTTGCCGACACCGAGGCCGATCGGGATGTAGTGGGTGTCGTTTTTCAGGTCGAACGTCCAGGTGCCGGTGGAGCGCAGGTACCAGCCTTTTTCCAGGTTGTGGATGATGAATGGCTGCAGCGTTGCGCTCTCGACGTGCGGGCGATCGTTGTCGCCGGCAAACGAGCTTTGATATTGCACTAGGGCGCCGAGCAGACCGCGCGGCGAGGCATCGATGGCCACGGCGGCGAGGCCACCTTGCCATTTGCCGGTGCCGAGTTCGTCCTGTTCGGCGGTCGGCGCGGTGATCAAGGGGCCGACGCCCAACTGCACGCCCTCGGTCTTCAGGATGAAAATATCGAACAGGTTCAGATCGCCGATGCCGGTGCTGTAACCGTTGTGCGGGTCGGGGCGGGTGCTGATCGGCAGTGTGGCGCGAACCAGTTGCGGCACGCCGATGAAATCGTTCGGAGCAATCGGCAGGGTGCCGCGCAGCAGCACGTCATTGGTGTGCACGTTGCTGTCGTAAAGTCTGGGTGTGTAGTAATCCTGCAGATTCGCGCCCGGTGCGATGTTCAGCGGGTTGTTGCTTTTGTTCGAATCCTCGGCGTTATCCGCTTGCGCGCAACACGCAGCCGCCAGCGTACTCGCCAGAAAAAGAGTCTTCCCCACTCTATTGAACATCTTCCCCGATTCCCTGGTGGCTTATGGATACTCGGCACTTCTCGGCCGTTACGGCGTAATCCCTTTCTTATCAAGCCTGTAGGACACGTCTGAATGACGCTAGCAGCTAA
Organism: Pseudomonas sp. PB103; assembly: GCF_009764635.1. NCBI lineage: Bacteria > Pseudomonadati > Pseudomonadota > Gammaproteobacteria > Pseudomonadales > Pseudomonadaceae > Pseudomonas > Pseudomonas sp. PB103. The sequence continues at coordinate 100,200 of NZ_RWIL01000130.1, forward strand.
TCGGCAGTTAGCCAGTCGAATGGATTAATTCTTTGGTTTTGTGTACGGGTTCACAGGTAATTGTGTACTAACCATTCCATTGTTCATGGTGTAGGAGCTGTCGAGTGAAACGAGGCTGCGATCTTTTGACTTTGCTTTTCAAGATCAAAAGATCGTCCGATCGCGGCCCGAGCCTTCGGCTGCTCCTACCTATGCGTATTTCAATTCGGGATGTTTAATGTTGTTTGGAATTTGCGGAACGTTCCTACAAGGTTTTCAGGTTGTCCGTCGGACGTAGGGTCTCTAGCCTGTCTTCGTCGCTGCCAAATCAGCGACCGGGACTGGAAACCCCGGGGGAAAACTGAACGCAACAGCACCGTTCATGACGTATGCTTGCGCACCTTTTTTGGTGCGTACTTAGTTATGGCGGCTGTGCGTGGGGGACCTTCGGGTCGTCCGGGTTTCTCTATCCCCCGGGTTTCCAGCCTGCGTACAGCTGCCACCCATTCGACCGGAAGCCGAATGGACCAGCTCCACCGTTCGGATAGAGAAAACACCATGAAAAAACCAACACCCAACCCCCCAGAATCAGACGCCGACAGCACATCGCCTTACGCCTCAGTCGACAGTAAAAAACTTCACGAAGCCGCCGACCGCGCCCTCGACTACTACCTCAATCCCGCCGCTCGCATCATGTCCAGTGCCAACGAGCCGGAACCCATGTACCTCGCCAATCCCGGCTACAACACCGAATCCCTGCTCGCCAACGCCAGCGAAACCCTCGGCTCGGCCAGCGAAATGCTGATGAACTTCGCCGCTTCGCTGGAAACCTCTCAGCGCAAGACTGCACTGGGCATCGCACAGGTCGTGAATGATCGTTCCCACGCGCAGCAAAGGAATGCAGCCCTTGACGCTCTGCGTCAAATTCGCGAACTGGAACGCAGGGCGTCCCTTGAGGCATTTCCACGCAGAGCGTGGGAACGATCAAGATCCGCTCTATGCCCGACTGATCCATTCTGTAGCTGTCGAGTGAAATGAGGCGGTGATCTTTTGCTAACGCTTTTCAAGATCAAAAGATCGCAGCCTTCGGCAGCTCCTACACGGGATATCCGGTTTAGCCGTTTTTCTTGGCCTGATCGCGAACGCGTTCTTCCTGCGCACGCGCTTCGGGGGTGAATTCGGCGCCGAAGTCTTCGGCAGAAAATATCTGGCGGATTTCAATATCAGAATCGCCTGACATTGGGTTAGGGCAGCGCTTGACCCATTCAATGGCTTCTTCTTTGGATTTCACCTCCCAGATCCAGTAGCCCGCCACCAGTTCTTTGGTCTCGATGAACGGCCCGTCGATGACCGTGCGTTTGTCCCCGGAGAAACGTACGCGGGCGCCTTTGCTGCTCGGATGCAGGCCATCGCAATCGATCAGGATGCCGGCCTTGACCAGTTCTTCGTTGAAGTTGCCCATGGCGGTGATCAGTTCTTCGCTGGGCATGATGCCGGCTTCCGAGTCGACGCTGGCTTTTACAAGGATCATGAATCGCATGGCGGGTACTCCTTGAGTTTGGTGGGATTCATTGCTTAGTCGAACGGGCCGGTGTTGAATCGACAGGCTTGTAAATAAAAGATGCAGACCTGCGTTTTAACAAGCATCCCCTGCATACGGAATGTGTCGGCCATGCCAATCCTCGAACTCAGCACATTGATCCCCGCCCGCACGCCGGCCGAGGTACTCGACTTCTGCCTTGACGGGGTGAATTTTCCGAAGATCTTCCCGGAACGCATCACGCCGCTGGGCGATGTCGGCCTGCACGATCTACGGATCGAAGCCGGGCGGCAGTTCCGCTTTCGGCACTGGATGTTCAACCTGATTCCGGCGACCTGGACGGTGCTGATCCGCGAAGTGGGTGAGGCACATTTCATTGATGAAATGCTCAAGGGGCCGTTGCGTGCCTTTCGTCATGAACATCGGGTAGCCGCGGGAGAGGGCGGTACGCTTTATACCGACAGGGTGACGTACTCGGCGATTGGCGGAGCGTTCAGCGAGCGCGTGTTGGTGGACGCTTATATGCGGCGGATTTTTCGGGCGCGGCATCGCAACATGCTGCAACTGCTCATGTAGGAGCTGCCGCAGGCTGCGATCTTTTGATCTTGTCGTTAAAAACCAACATCAAAAGATCGCAGCCTTCGGCAGCTCCTACAGGGAGTGTCAGGTTGTATACAATTTTTTGTGCTGTCGCCCGACAATTTTCAAACGGGGCATAGGTCGTCGGACAATTTCGTGGTTAACTTCGGCCTCTTGCATGCTTTCCAATCAAAACATCAGAAGGACTGAAGTCATGGCTCAAGTCACCCTCAAAGGCAATCCGGTTCAAGTCAACGGCCAATTGCCACAAGCCGGTTCCAAGGCGCCAGCCTTTTCCCTGGTTGCCGGCAATCTGTCCGACGTTACCCTGAAAGACTTCGCCGGCAAGCGCAAAGTCCTGAACATCTTCCCAAGCGTCGACACCCCGACCTGCGCGACTTCCGTGCGCAAGTTCAACGCTCAGGCCAACGAAGTGGCAAACACTGTAGTGCTGTGCATCTCGGCTGACCTGCCGTTTGCCCAAGCGCGTTTCTGCGGCGCCGAAGGCCTGGAAAACGTGCAGAACCTGTCGACCCTGCGCGGCGCCGAGTTCATCGAGAACTACGGCGTGGCCATCGCTGATGGCCCACTGAAAGGCCTGACCGCCCGTGCCGTGGTAGTTCTGGACGAAAACGACAACGTCCTGCACAGCGAACTGGTCAAGGAAATCGCTGAAGAGCCGAACTACGACGCTGCTCTGGCCGTACTGAAGTAAGCTCTGCTACAACGCGTTTACAATTGTTAACGGCCTGGCCCTGTCCAGGCCGTTTTCATTTGTGTATCAGTGTTTTGCCTCACACCTTGAAACGTAAGTTGAAGGTAAATTGCCGGTAAAGCTGCTTTGCTAATTCCCCACCAGTGCTTATCGTTCAGCCTCCCGTAAAAGAAGCCCACGCGCCCAATGGTTAATCATTCCATGCAATCGTCCCCACGCAACTCCCGTCGCTGGCTGATCAGCCTGCTTGTCTTGTTGGTTATCGCCGTTCTGTGCTGGAAATTCTGGCCTGCCGGCTCAGCCCACAAGGAGGGCGGAGAGAAAGCGGCCGCCGGGCATACCGGGCGTTCGGGCATGATGCGGCCGGGCTTCGGCGGTGGCGCCGGGCCGATACCGGTGCGCGTGGCACCGGCGGTCACTGGGGACTTCCCGCTGTATTACAAGGCGCTGGGCACGGTCACCGCACTCAATACCATCAATGTGCGCAGTCGAGTTGGCGGCGAACTGGTGAAGATCAATTTCGAAGAAGGCCAGATGGTCAAGGCCGGCGACCTGCTCGCCGAGATCGATCCGCGTCCTTACCAGAATGCCTTGCTGCAGGCCGAAGGCACCTTGCTGCAGAATCAGGCGCAATTGAAAAACGCTCAAGTCGATGTCGAGCGTTATCGCGGCCTGTTCAAAGAGGACAGCATCGCCAAGCAGACCCTGGACACCGCCGAAGCGCTGGTCGGCCAGTACCTGGGCACGGTGAAAACCAATCAGGCGGCCGTCAACGACGCCAAGCTCAATCTCGAATTCACCCGAATTCGCGCGCCGATTGCCGGTCGTGTCGGCCTGCGTCAGGTCGATGTCGGCAACCTCGTTGCGGCCAATGACACCACGTTCCTCGCAGTCATCACCCAGACCCAACCGATCAGCGTCGCCTTCACCTTGCCGGAAAACAGCCTCGAAACCGTACTCGCCCGCTACCGCAGCGGCGCGAAACTGCCGGCCGAAGCGTGGGATCGCGGCGATACCAAACTGCAGGCGACCGGCGTGCTGCAAAGCCTCGACAACCAGATTGATGTCGCCACCGGCACGCTGAAATTCAAGGCGCGTTATGAAAACCGCGATCAGTCGCTGTTCCCCAATCAGTTCGTCAACGTGCACCTGCTGGCAGACACCCTCAAGGGCGTGATTCTGGCACCGTCTGCGGCCATTCAATTCGGCACCAACGGCACCTTCGTCTATGCGCTGGACGGCGACAAGAAAGTCACTATTCGCCAACTGAAGATCGGCGCCAGCGATGGCAATAACACGGTGGTCACCGAAGGCCTGGCTGCTGGCGACCGCGTTGTGCTCGAGGGCACCGACCGCCTGAAAGAGGGCAGCGAAGTGGAGGTGGTCAACGACAGCAACCAGGTCCCGACCACCCCGACCGAACACCTGCAGGGCAAATCGGCCGCCAACCCGACGGACGCGGCAGTGACTGACAAGGCCAAGAAGGGCGCATGAACATTTCGCGGCTGTTCATCCTCCGTCCGGTAGCCACTACCCTGAGCATGCTGGCCATTGTCCTGGCCGGCTTGATCGCTTACCGTCTGTTGCCGGTTTCGGCGTTGCCGCAGGTCGACTACCCGACCATCCGCGTCATGACCCTGTATCCCGGCGCCAGCCCGGACGTGATGACCAGCGCCGTCACCGCGCCGCTCGAGCGCCAGTTCGGGCAGATGCCGGGCCTGACGCAAATGGCCTCGACCAGTTCCGGCGGCGCCTCGGTGCTGACCCTGCGTTTCAGCCTCGATATCAACATGGACGTCGCCGAGCAACAGGTGCAAGCCGCCATCAACGCGGCAACCAACCTGCTGCCGAGCGATCTGCCGGCACCGCCGGTGTACAACAAGGTCAACCCGGCCGACACCCCGGTGCTGACCCTGGCCATCACCTCGAAAACCATGTTGCTGCCCAAGCTCAATGACCTGGTCGACACGCGCATGGCGCAGAAAATCGCCCAGATCAGCGGCGTCGGCATGGTCAGCATCGCCGGCGGCCAGCGTCAGGCCGTGCGGATCAAGGTCAACCCCGAGGCACTGGCGGCCAACAGCCTGAACCTGTCGGATGTGCGCACCCTGATCGGTGCCTCCAACGTCAACCAGCCGAAAGGCAACTTCGACGGCCCGACCCGGGTATCGATGCTCGACGCCAACGACCAACTGACGTCGCCTGCGGATTACGCCAACCTGATCCTTGCCTACAAGAACGGCGCACCGTTGCGCCTCAAGGATGTCGCGGAAATCGTCGATGGCGCCGAAAACGAACGTCTCGCCGCGTGGGCCAACCAGAATCAGGCCGTCCTGCTGAACATTCAACGCCAGCCGGGCGCCAACGTCATCGAAGTGGTCGACCGCATCAAGGCGCTGCTGCCGAGCATCACCGACAACTTGCCGGCCGGTCTCGATGTCACCGTGTTGACCGACCGGACGCAAACCATCCGCGCCTCGGTTACTGACGTCCAGCATGAATTGCTGATCGCCATTGCGCTGGTGGTGATGGTCACGTTCCTGTTCCTGCGCCGCGCCAGTGCGACGATTATTCCCTCGGTGGCCGTGCCTTTGTCGCTGATCGGCACCTTCGGGGTGATGTACCTGGCCGGCTTCTCGGTCAACAACCTGACCCTGATGGCGTTGACCATCGCCACTGGTTTTGTGGTCGACGATGCCATCGTCATGCTGGAAAACATCTCCCGATTCATCGAGGAGGGCGACAGCCCGATGCAGGCGGCGCTGAAAGGTGCCAAGCAGATCGGCTTCACCCTGATCTCGCTGACCCTGTCGCTGATCGCGGTCCTGATTCCGTTGCTGTTCATGGCCGACGTGGTCGGGCGCCTGTTCCGCGAGTTCGCCATTACCCTGGCCGTCGCCATCCTGATTTCCCTGGTGGTCTCGCTGACCCTGACGCCAATGATGTGCGCGCGTCTGCTCAAGCGTGAACCGGAAGAGCACGAACAGGGCCGTTTCTATCGCGCCAGTGGTGCGGTGATCGACTGGATGATTGCCGAATACGGACGGATGCTGCGTTGGGTGCTGAAACACCAGCCCCTGACCTTGCTGGTGGCGATTGGCACCTTGGCATTGACCGTATTCCTTTACATGGTCGTGCCAAAGGGCTTCTTCCCGGTGCAGGACACCGGGGTGATCCAGGGCATTTCCGAGGCGCCGCAATCGATCTCCTTTGCCGCGATGGGTGATCGCCAACAGGCACTGGCGAAGATCATTCTTGAAGACCCCGCGGTTCAGAGCCTGTCGTCCTACATCGGTGTCGACGGCGACAACGCGACGCTCAACAGTGGCCGCTTGCTGATCAACCTCAAACCGCATGGCGATCGTGATCTCACGGCCAGTGAAGTCATTGCGCGGTTGCAGCCGCAAGTCGACAAACTCGTTGGTATACGGTTGTTCATGCAGCCGGTGCAGGACCTGACCATTGAAGACCGTGTCAGCCGCACGCAGTATCAGTTCAGCATGTCTTCGCCGGATTCCGAGTTGCTCAGCCAATGGAGCGGCCGTCTGGTCGAGGCGCTGGCGCAGCGTCCGGAACTGACGGACGTGGCCAGTGATTTGCAGGACAAGGGTTTGCAGGTGTATCTGGTGATTGACCGTGATGCGGCCTCGCGTCTCGGCGTGTCAGTGGCGAACATCACTGATGCGCTGTACGACGCTTTCGGCCAACGGCAGATTTCGACCATCTACACCCAGGCCAGCCAGTACCGCGTGGTGCTGCAGGCTCAGGCCGGTGAGAAGATCGGCCCGCAGGCGCTGGACCAGATTCACGTCAAGACCACGGACGGCGCGCAGGTGCGCCTGTCGAGTCTGGCCCACGTCGAGGAACGCCAGGCGCAACTGGCGATCACCCACATCGGCCAGTTCCCGGCTGTGATGATGTCGTTCAACCTTGCGCCGGGTGTGGCGCTGGGGCATGCGGTGGACGTGATCGAGCAGGTACAGAAAGACATCGGCATGCCGGTGGGCGTGCAGACGCAATTCCAGGGCGCCGCCGAGGCGTTCCAGGCATCGCTGTCGAGCACCTTGCTGCTGATTCTGGCCGCCGTGGTGACCATGTACATCGTGCTCGGCGTGCTTTATGAAAGTTACATTCACCCGATCACCATTCTTTCGACGTTGCCATCGGCCGCCGTTGGCGCCTTGCTGGCATTGCTGCTCAGCGGCAACGACCTGGGCATGATCGCGATCATCGGCATCATTCTGTTGATCGGTATTGTGAAAAAGAACGCGATCATGATGATCGACTTCGCCCTCGATGCTGAGCGCAACCAGGGCATGGCGCCGGAACAGGCGATTTACCAGGCGGCGCTGCTGCGCTTCCGGCCGATCCTGATGACCACGCTGGCGGCATTGTTCGGTGCGGTGCCGCTGATGCTGGCCACCGGTTCTGGCGCCGAGCTGCGTCAACCGTTGGGTCTGGTGATGGTCGGCGGCTTGCTGGTCAGCCAGGTGCTGACGCTGTTCACCACCCCGGTGATCTACCTGTACTTCGACCGTCTCGGCCGACGCTTTGGCAGAACCAATGCCGACGCCGAAGAGGTCTCGGTATGACCGTCCGTACACATAACTCCTGTAGGAGTGAGCCTGCTCGCGATGAGGCCAGCCCCTGCAACATCAATGTAAACAGACACACCGCTATCGTGAGCCGGCTCATTCCTACAGGGGATTGGTGTGACGTTGGGGATAGCGTGCGATGAATCTGTCCGGTCCTTTCATCAAGCGTCCGGTAGCGACCATGCTCCTGAGTCTGGCAATCATGCTTCTGGGCGGTGTCAGCTTCGGCTTGTTGCCAGTGGCGCCGTTGCCGCAAATGGATTTCCCGGTGATCGTGGTGCAGGCGAGCCTGCCCGGTGCCAGTCCGGAAGTCATGGCGTCCACGGTGGCGACGCCGCTGGAACGCTCGTTCGGTGCCATCGCTGGCGTCAACACCATGAGCAGCCGTTCCAGCCAGGGTTCGACCCGGGTCATTCTGCAATTTGACCTCGACCGCGACATCAATGGCGCAGCGCGTGAAGTGCAGGCCGCGATCAACGCCTCGCGCAACCTGTTGCCAAGCGGGATGCGCAGCATGCCGACCTACAAGAAGGTCAATCCGTCGCAAGCGCCGATCATGGTGCTGTCGCTGACCTCGGACGTGCTGGAAAAGGGCCAGCTGTACGATCTGGCCTCGACCATTCTGTCGCAGAGCCTGTCGCAGGTGCAGGGCGTCGGTGAAGTGCAGATCGGCGGCAGTTCGCTGCCGGCGGTGCGTATCGAACTTGAACCGCAGGCGCTGAACCAGTACGGCGTGGCGCTCGATGATGTGCGCAAGACCATCGCCGATGCCAACGTACGTCGGCCCAAGGGGTCGGTCGAAGACAGCCAGCGGTTGTGGCAGATTCAGGCCAATGATCAACTGGAAAAAGCCAAGGATTACGAATCGCTGATCATCCACTACGCCGATGGCGCCGCGCTGCGCCTGAAGGATGTGGCCAAGGTCAGCGACGGCGTCGAAGACCGTTACAACAGCGGTTTCTTCAACGATGATGCAGCCGTCTTGTTGGTGATCAACCGGCAGGCCGGTGCCAACATCATCGAGACCGTCAACGAGATCAAGGCGCAACTTCCAGCGCTGCAAGCGGTATTGCCAGCCAGTGTGAAGCTCAATCTGGCGATGGATCGCTCGCCGGTGATCAAGGCGACCCTGCACGAAGCCGAGATGACCTTGCTGATTGCCGTGGCGCTGGTGATCCTGGTGGTGTTCCTGTTCCTTGGTAACTTCCGCGCCTCGCTGATTCCGACGCTGGCCGTGCCGGTGTCGCTGGTCGGTACCTTCGCGGTGATGTACCTCTACGGATTCTCGCTGAACAATCTGTCGTTGATGGCTCTGATTCTCGCCACCGGGTTGGTGGTCGACGACGCCATCGTGGTGCTGGAGAACATTTCCCGGCACATCGACGAAGGCGTCAAACCGATGCAGGCTGCGTACCTCGGAGCCAAGGAAGTCGGCTTCACCTTGCTGTCGATGAACGTGTCGCTGGTCGCGGTGTTTTTATCGATCCTGTTCATGGGCGGGATTGTCGAGAGTCTGTTCCGTGAGTTCTCGATCACGCTGGCTGCCGCAATTGTGGTGTCACTGGTGGTTTCCCTGACGCTAACACCGATGCTCTGCGCACGCTGGCTCAAGCCGCACACGCCGGGCCAGGAAAACCGCCTGCAACGCTGGAGCCGGCGGACCAACGACTGGATGGTCGGCAAATACGCCACCAGCCTGGATTGGGTGCTGCGCCACCGCCGCCTGACGTTGCTGAGTCTGCTGATCACCGTCGGGGTGAACGTCGCACTGTACGTCGTGGTGCCGAAAACCTTCATGCCGCAGCAGGACACTGGCCAATTGATCGGTTTCGTGCGCGGTGATGACGGTCTGTCATTCAGCGTGATGCAGCCGAAAATGGAAGTTTTCCGCCGCGCCGTGCTCAAGGACGAAGCCGTGGAAAGTGTTGCCGGGTTCATCGGCGGCACCAACGGCACCAACAACGCCTTCATGCTGGTGCGGCTGAAACCGATCAAGGAACGTCAGCTGTCGGCGCAGAAAGTCATCGAACGCCTGCGCAAGGAAATGCCCAAGGTCGCCGGTGCACAACTGATGCTGATGGCGGACCAGGATCTGCAATTTGGCGGAGGCCGCGAGCAGACTTCGTCGCAGTACAGTTACATCCTGCAAAGCGGTGATCTGGGTGAGTTGCGCAAGTGGTATCCAAAAGTCGTGGCCGCGCTTCGAGCCTTGCCCGAACTGACCGCCATTGACGCCAGAGAAGGGGCGGGTGCGCAGCAGGTGACGTTGATTGTCGACCGTGACCAGGCCAAACGCCTTGGCGTGGACATGGACATGGTCACGGCGGTGCTGAACAACGCTTACAGCCAGCGGCAGATTTCGACGATCTACGACAGCCTCAACCAGTACCAGGTGGTGATGGAGGTCAATCCGAAATACGCCCAGGACCCGGTGACGCTCAAGCAGGTGCAGGTGATCACCGCTGACGGCGCGCGGATTCCACTGTCGACCTTCGCGCATTATGAAAACAGCCTGGAAGACGACCGCGTCAGCCACGAAGGCCAGTTCGCCTCGGAGGACATTGCCTTCGACATGGCCGAAGGCGTCACGGTGGAGCAGGGCAGCGCGGCCATTGAACGGGCGATCGCCAAGGTCGGCTTGCCGGAAGATGTCATTGCGAAAATGGCCGGTACTGCCGACGCCTTTGCCGCCACTCAGAAGAGTCAGCCGTTCATGATCCTCGGTGCGCTGCTGGCGGTGTATCTGGTACTCGGCGTGCTGTATGAAAGCTATATTCACCCGCTGACGATTCTCTCGACCTTGCCGTCGGCAGGTGTCGGGGCGCTACTGTCGATCTATGCGTTGGGTGGCGAGTTCAGCCTGATTTCATTGCTCGGCCTGTTCCTGCTGATCGGTGTGGTGAAGAAAAACGCCATCCTGATGATCGACCTCGCCTTGCAACTGGAGCGTCATCAGGGCATGACCCCGCTGGAATCGATCCGCAGCGCCTGCCTGCAACGACTGCGCCCGATCCTGATGACCACGCTGGCAGCGATTCTCGGCGCCTTGCCGTTGCTGCTCGGCCGCGCCGAAGGTGCGGAAATGCGTCAGCCATTGGGCCTGACGATTATCGGCGGGCTGATTTTCAGCCAGGTGCTGACGCTCTACACCACACCCGTGGTTTACCTTTATCTCGACAAGCTGCGCCATCGCTTCAACAAATGGCGTGGCGTGCGCACTGACGCCGCTCTGGAAACTCCGCTATGACTGACCGTTCGCTTATCCATCTGGCCTCTGTTCGCGGCTCGCGTCTGTTGAGCCTGTCGCTGTGCGTGGCGTTGCTCAGTGCCTGCGCTGTCGGCCCGGACTACCAGCGCCCGCAAACCGCTGAAATTGCCCAGTACAAGGAAGCCGAAGGCTGGCGTCAGGCCAATCCCAGCGATTCGCTGGCGCGTGGTGCCTGGTGGGAACTGTACGGTGATCAGCAGCTCAACGGGCTGATCGAGAAGCTCAACAGCTCCAACCAGACCGTCGCGCAATCCGAAGCCCAGTTCCGTCAGGCCCAGGCGCTGGTGCGCAGTGCGCGCGGGGCGTTTTACCCGAATGTCGATCTGAGCGTGGGCAAGACCCGCTCCAGTCAGGGCACCGGCAGCAGCAGTTCGAGTCTGAGCAGTTCTTCCAGCGGGATTCGCGACACCTACAACGCGCAGTTGGGCGTCAGTTGGGAAGCCGACATTTGGGGTAAATTGCGCCGTGGGCTGGAGGCGGATCAAGCCAGTGCCCAGGCGAGTTTTGCCGATCTGGCGGCGATGCGCCTGAGCCAGCAGTCGGAGCTGGTGCAGAACTACCTGCAATTACGAGTGATCGATCAGCAGAAACGACTGCTCGAAGCCACCGTTGCGGCGTATGAACGTTCGCTGAAAATGACGCAGAACCAGTACCGCGCCGGTGTTTCCGGGCGAGACGCGGTGGCCCAGGCGCAAACCCAGCTGAAAAGCACCCAGGCTGATCTGGTCGATCTGATCTGGCAGCGCGCGCAGTTCGAGAACGCGATTGCCGTGCTGGCCGGGCAAGCCCCGGCGGATTTCAATATCGCCGAAACGCAGAACATTCCCAACCTGCCACAAGTGCCGTTGAGTCTGCCTTCGCAACTGCTCGAACGGCGTCCCGACATCGCCTCGGCCGAGCGTTCGGTGATTGCGGCCAATGCCAACATCGGCGTGGCGAAAGCGGCGTATTACCCCGACCTGTCGCTGAGTCTGAGCGGCGGTTACAGCAGCAGTACCTCAAATGACTTGATCAGTTTGCCCAACCGTTTCTGGTCGGTCGGGCCCAAGCTGGACTTGCCGCTGTTCGACGGCGGCATTCGTTCGGCGGAGGTTGACCGGACCGAAGCGGTGTATGACCAGACCGTGGCCAAGTATCGCCAGACCGTACTGGATGGTTTTCGCGAGGTGGAAAACTACCTGGTGCAACTCAAGGTGTATGAAGACGAAGCGGCGGTGCGCCAGGAAGCGCTCGACGCGGCGCGTGATTCGCTGCGTCTGACGGAAAACCAGTACAAGGCCGGATTGATTGCCTACATCGACGTGGTCGTGGTGCAAGCCACGGCATTAAGCAACGAGCGCAGCGTGCTGAACATCCTGCAGAGCCGCCTGATCGCCAGCGTGCAACTGATCGCCGCATTGGGCGGTGGTTGGGACGGGCAACTGGATGTGAGCGACTCCAAGTGACGATAGCCTCCCTTTAGAACCTGCCGCAGGCTGCGAGATCAAAATCAAAAGATCGCAGCCTCCGGCAGCTCCTACAGGGCGGCGGCTTCTGTAGGAGCTGTCGAGTGAAACGAGGCTGCGATCTTCTGATCTTGTCTGTTAAGGAAATCAAGGTCAAAAGATCGCAGCCTCCGGCAGCTCCTACAGGGCGGCGGCTTATGTAGGAGCTGTCGAGTGAAACGAGGCTGCGATCCTTTGATCTTGTCTGTTAAGGAAATCAGGGTTAAAAGATCGCAGCCTCCGGCAGCTCCTACAGGGGCGGCGGCTTCTGTAGGAGCTGTCGAGTGAAACGAGGCTGCGATCTTCTGATCTTGTCTGTTAAAGAATCAAAATCAAAAGATCGCAGCCTTCGGCAGCTCCTACAGGGGCGGCGGCTTCTGTAGGAGCTGTCGAGTGAAACGAGGCTGCGATCCTTTGATCTTGTCTGTTAAGGAAATCAAGGTCAAAAGATCGCAGCCTCCGGCAGCTCCTACAGGGGGAGAAGTGCTTTCCAGAGCCTTGTAGGACGATCAAACAAACGTTTCATCGGGTTAGTGGCAATTTGATTACTTTGTCAGTGCGTTCTTCTGTGCAATCAGTACAATCGGCGCATTTGCCCGGCCGAGAATGGACGCAGTACGGATCGGGTAGCCACGAGAATGCACATGCTCATCGGTAGTTATTCGTTCACCCTGGTTTTCATTTCGCTGTGCGTGGCGATCCTCGCGTCATACACCGCACTTGACCTGACCGGGCGCATCGCCACCGCCAAGGGACGTGCCGTGCAGTTCTGGACGGCAGGCGGTGCGCTGGCCATGGGCGTCGGCGTCTGGTCGATGCACTTCATCGGCATGCTCGCCTTCAAACTGCCGATCGATCTGGGCTACGACATCACCATTACCGCACTATCGCTGCTGATCGCGGTGCTGTCCTGCGGGTTTGCCTTGTGGCTGGTCAGCCAGCCGAAATTGCCGATCCTGCAGCATGCATTCGGCGCCTTGATCATGGGCGCCGGCATCAGCGCGATGCATTACACCGGGATGGCCGCCATGCGCATGACACCCGGGATCGACTATGACCCGGCGCTGTTCGGCGCGTCCTTGTTGATCGCCGTCGGTGCTTCGGCCGCCGCCCTGTGGATCGCCTTCCGCCTGCGTCAGCATTCGCCCTATGTGCGCCTGATTCGCGCCGGGGCAGCGGTGATCATGGGCATTGCCATTGTCGGCATGCATTACACCGGCATGGCCGCCGCGCAGTTTCCCGATGGCAGCTTCTGCGGCGCCACCCTCAATGGTCTGAAGGGCAACGGCCTCGACAGCCTGGTGCTGATCACCACGCTGGCTGTGCTGTCGATCGCATTGCTCACATCGATCCTCGACGCACGCCTCGAAGCGCGCACCGCCGATCTGGCGCACTCGCTGACGGTGGCCAACCGCGAACTTACGCAACTGGCGCTGCACGACACACTGACCGGTCTGCCCAATCGCATGCTGCTCGATGACCGGATCACTCAGGCGATGAAAAAAGTCCATGAGCAGGGCGGCTGTTTTGCCTTGATGTTCATCGATCTGGACGGATTCAAACCGGTCAATGATGCTTTCGGCCACCACATGGGCGATCAGTTGTTGCGCGAAGTGGGCGTGCGCCTGCGCGAAGATTTACGCAGCCTGGACACCCTGGCGCGGATTGGCGGCGACGAGTTTGTGCTGTTGGTGCGCCTGACCGAACCCAATGATGCATTGGGTCTGGCGGCGCGTCAGGTGGGCCTGATTGCGCGGCCGTTCCGTGTTGCCGAACATGATTTGCAGATTTCCGCCAGCGTTGGCATTGCTCTGTACCCGGGCAATGGCCTGAACGCTCAGGAGCTGTTAATGAATGCCGACGCGGCTATGTACCACGCCAAGGGGCTCGGCAAAAACGGTTATAGCTTCTTTGACGCGTCGATGAACAACAACGCGCGCAAGCAGTTGCAGCTGCTGCAGGACCTGCGCGCGGCACTGGAACATAGCCAGTTCAGCTTGTATTACCAGCCCAAGTTCAACGCAGCCACGGGTAACCCGGTTGGTGCCGAAGCACTGTTGCGCTGGCAGCATCCGCTGCACGGCATGCTCATGCCGGACAAGTTCATCGAGCTCGCGGAGAAGACCGGCCTGATCATCCCGATCGGCGAATGGGTGCTCAACGAGGCCTGTCGGCAGATGCGCGAGTGGTACGTGCTTGGCTACACCGACTGGCGTATTGCGGTGAACCTGTCGGCGTTGCAGTTTTGCCATGCCGGGCTGGTACAAAGCGTTGCCAAGGCGCTGGCCACGCATCATTTGCCGGCCAACAGCCTGACCCTGGAAATTACTGAAACCACGGCCATGAGCGATGCGGACGCGAGCATGACGGTGTTGCAGGAGTTGTCGGACATGGGCGTTGACCTGTCAATCGACGACTTTGGTACCGGTTATTCGAGCCTGATGTACCTCAAGCGCCTGCCGGCCAATGAGCTGAAAATTGACCGTGGTTTTGTCCGCGATCTTGAGCACGACAGTGATGATGCGGCGATTGTGTCGGCGATTGTCGCGCTGGGTCAGGCACTGGGTTTGCGTATTGTCGCCGAAGGTGTTGAAACCGGCGTGCAGCAGGACTTCCTGACTCAGCTTGGCTGTGATTCGTTGCAAGGTTATCTGCTCGGGCATCCGATGCCGGCAGATCGCTTCATGCAAGACATCGTGCGCGGCAAGGAACTGTCAGCAGTCTGAGGTTTATTGTGGTGAGGGGATTTGCATAGGCGGTTCTGCTGCCAACACAGCCCATGCAAAACCCGTCAAGGGCGGTTATTCTTCCCCCCGACTGTTACGTGTGCATTGGGGGGAAAGGCCAGCATGGATAAAGTCATTGTGATCACCGGTGGCGGGCGCGGGATCGGCGCCGCTACGGCGCTGTTGGCTGCCGAGCAAGGCTATCGGATCTGCATCAATTACCAGCAAGACGAACAGGCCGCGCAAAGCGTGCTGGAACAAGTCCGTGCTCTGGGCGCACAAGCCATTGCGGTCCGCGCCGACGTCAGTATCGAAGACGAAGTGGTCGCGCTGTTTCACCGGGTCGACACCGAATTGGGCCGCGTCACCGCACTGGTGAACAATGCTGGCACGGTCGGACACAAATCTCGGGTCGATGAAATGTCCGAATTCCGCATCCTCAAAATCATGAAAACCAATGTGCTGGCGCCAATCCTCTGTGCCAAGCACGCGATTCTGCGCATGTCGCCCAAACACGGCGGGCAGGGCGGCAGCATCGTCAACGTCTCTTCGGTGGCTTCGCGACTGGGCTCGCCGAATGAGTACGTCGATTACGCCGCCTCGAAAGGCGCGCTCGACTCGTTCACCATCGGTTTGTCCAAGGAAGTGGCAGGCGAGGGGATTCGCGTCAATGCGGTACGTCCGGGGTTCATCTATACCGATTTCCACGCACTGAGTGGCGATCCGGATCGGGTCAGCAAGCTGGAGTCAGCGATTCCAATGGCCCGTGGGGGGCGGCCGGATGAGGTGGCAGAGGCGATTGTCTGGTTGTTGTCGGATAAGGCTTCGTATGCGACCGGGACGTTTGTTGATCTCGGTGGCGGGCGTTAATTTTTTAAATCTATGTGAATAGTTGCGGCCCCATCGCTGGCAAGCCAGCTCCCACAGGGATCTTCAGCGTACACAAAATGTGTGAGCGACCAAGAAACCTGTGGGAGCTGGCTTGCCAGCGATGAAGCCCGCGCATTCAACATCGAATTATCAGAACGACCGCACGATCCGCCCCAACGTCTCCATGGCCTTTTCCGAATCCTCGGTCCACGGGCTGCCGTAATTAAGGCGAATACAATTCCTGAAACGCTGCGTCGGCGAAAAAATCGATCCCGGTGCGATGCTGATGCCCTGCGCCAATGCCATCTGAAACAGCTTCAGCGAATCCATCTCCCACAGGGATCTTCAGCGTACACAAAATGTGTGAGCGACCAAGAAACCTGTGGGAGCTGGCTTGCCAGCGATGAAGCCCGCGCATTCAACATCGA
>NZ_RWIL01000011.1:0-46141 GCF_009764635.1 Pseudomonas sp. PB103
CCGCCCTTACGGCGGGTCACCTTTTCCAAACGCCGAAAAGGTAACCCAAAAGGCTTGCTCCTACGTGCGGCCCGCTCGCTGGGGCTCGGGGTCCCTTCGCTCCGGGATCGATCCGGGCGCAGCGCCTCCGGTTTGCTTCGCTGCACCTCCTCTCGCTGTGTTTGGCTGCGCCAAACGGTCGCTGGGCTCCCACCCCCGGATCAATCCCTCCACTCAGCCTTCCGACGTCGCCTTACAGATCAAAAGCCGCAGCCGAGCTAACGCTCATCCTGTTGAGTGGTAGAAGCCGAAGCGATACGAGTAGTTGAGTTTGAACTCAATTCCTGTGGGAGCTGGCTTGCCAGCGATGGCGGCCTGGCAGCCGACCAACCTCTTGAAGTAAAAAAATCCTATGTAGGAGCTGCCGAAGGCTGCGATCTTTTGATCTGCTTTGGATGTGGCTTTGGATGTGGCTTTGGATGTGGCTTTGGATGTGGCTTTGGATGTGGCTTTGGATGTGGCTTTGGATGTGGCTTTGGATGTGGCTTTGGATTTTTTGCCCCTTCGGCAGGCCGAGCGTAGGTGTTCATCCGGGGGTTAGGCGCGCAGCGCCGTGCGGCGAAGCCGCACACATCGAGAGGAGGTGCAGCGCAGCAAACCGTAGGCGATGCCCCCGGATGGACACCGTAGCGAGGGAACACTGAGCCTCAGCGAAGTGCCGTACGCTAGGGGCAAAGCCTTTTGCTTACTTTTCGGCGTCTGGAAAAGTGAGTCGCTGTAAGAGCGAAACCGCCAGCGGCAGCACCCGCAGCAACGGATATGCCCCCAAACCCCCAAAACAAAAAAAAACGCGATCCTCTCGAATCGCGCCTTTCTCATTTCAGCTATCTATCAACTACCCAACGCCTTCGAAGCCAGCCAGAACAACCCGGCCGACAGCCCAACCGTCGCTGGCAGGGTCAACACCCATGCCAGGAGAATCGTACGAACCGTGCCACCCTGCAGGCCGCTCTTGTTAGCGACCATGGTGCCCGCCACGCCCGAAGACAGAACGTGAGTGGTCGACACCGGCAGACTGAAGATGTTGGCCAGACCAATCAAACTGGCCGTCGTGATCTGCGCCGACATGCCCTGAGAATAGGTCATGCCTTGCTTGCCGATCTTCTCGCCAATGGTCAGCACCACACGTTTCCAGCCCACCATGGTGCCCAGGCCCAGAGCCAGTGCAACCGCCAGAATCACCCAGAACGGCGCGTATTCGGTGGTGGTGGTCAGGTCTTTGCGCAGCTTGTCGAGGTCAGCCTTTTCACGGGCATCCAGAACCGGCAACTTGCTGACTTTCTTCGCGGTATCGTCCAGGCAGAGCAGGTAGCGACGAACTTCTACACGGCTGTCCGAGGACAGCGAGTGGTAGTCCGCGACACCTTTGAGCGTATGCAGCAGGGCGGAAATGGTCGGTTCGGTCTGCTGCGGGTTGCAGCGGAATTTCTCCGGCAGGTCGCCTTCCACGCTTTTGCCCAGGGCCAGGAATTCACCCAGGGAATCGGCGTTGCGCTGGTAGAACTGGCTCAGGTGCAGGGTGGCATCGCGAGTGCGTTCGATCTGGTAAGTGGTGCTGTTCAGGTCGAGAACGAACTGCGCCGGAACGATACCGATCAACACCAGCATGATCAGGCCGATGCCTTTCTGGCCATCGTTGGAACCGTGCACGAAGCTCACGGCCATGGCCGAGATCACCAGGACCAGACGGTTCCAGAACGGTGGGTGCTTCTTGTCGTCAAGCTTGCGGCGCTGTTCCGGCGTCTTGTGCATTTTCGACAGAGGGCGCCACCATTTCAGGCCGATCAGCACCAGTGCCGCGATCAGGAAGCCGGCCATTGGCGAGAACACCAGCGAGGCGCCGATATCGATCGCTTTCTGCCAGTTCACGCCGTCAGCCAACGGGATATCGTTGATCAGGGC
The DNA here is from genome assembly GCF_009764635.1 of Pseudomonas sp. PB103. Classification (NCBI taxonomy): domain Bacteria; kingdom Pseudomonadati; phylum Pseudomonadota; class Gammaproteobacteria; order Pseudomonadales; family Pseudomonadaceae; genus Pseudomonas; species Pseudomonas sp. PB103. The sequence goes on from NZ_RWIL01000011.1 coordinate 1,942, forward strand.
ATTGGCCAGGCCGACACCGAGGATCGAGCCGATCAGCGTGTGCGAGCTGGACGCCGGGATACCGAAGTACCAGGTGCCGAGATTCCAGGTGATTGCCGCGGCGAGCAACGAGAACACCATCGCCAGACCATGGCCGGTGTTCACATTGATCAGCAGTTCCACCGGCAGCAAATGGACGATGGCATACGCCACGCCAACGCCACCCAGCAGCACGCCGAGGAAATTGAACACACCGGAAAAGAACACTGCCAGATGAGGCGGCATGGCTTTGGTGTAGATAACAGTGGCTACCGCGTTAGCGGTGTCATGAAATCCATTGATGAACTCGAAGGCGAGGACAAAAGTCAGGGCGAGCAAGAGGCTCACAAGCACCCAAGCATCCAGTCCGCTGAATAAATCGATCATGAAGGTTTTCTGACCCGGTCGTAAGGGGGCGCGATTATGCCAGAAAAGTCTCGAAATCGATCCCCTACCTGCTCATCGGTAACACTCTTCTTCAATTTAATTTGTTGCAGCAGATGAAAACCAAGCGTGGCGCAGGGTTTTTCAAGTCATTGATTTTATTGATTAAAGACTTCTGAGTGGGGTGTTTTTGCAGGCGTATCGAAGGCTCAAACGCTTGTCTGAAATATCTGTGAAACCTGTAGGGCGCTCGGTTTCAGCCTGTCAGACAGGGACATGGCCGCTGCCCGCGGGTAGCGGGCGCGCAAGGCATCGTCGTTCCACCGCGCTTGTAGCCGGTGCGTACGCTGACCTTTTAAAGATGCGAAAAACCGTGGCTCAAGGCTCTTCGGCTTTGAGTTCCTTTTCGATCTTTTCAATTTCCTGCTTGAAGACCTGATCCTGAACGGTAGGGCGCTTACGCCATGCCTTGCGTTCCGGTTCTGGTTGAGCGGCGTAGGTGGTGACTTCCCCGCCGTAAACTTCCTTGTAACGTTGTTCCTGGCGCTCAAGTTCCGCGCGCAGTTCGTCTTTCGTCACAGTGCTACCTGTATGAGTTGAGTTAAATGTCTGGTGAAACGCACTGCAACGAATCGATTGAGCAGCCCCCTCGACATCGCAACGCCTGTGCAGGCATTACTGAAATCGGCGGGCGATCAAGACTTCCGTGTTACAGGCGGCTACGGCACCAGATTAAAACTGACGCAGCTTCAGTGTCCTGTTTCAGCAAGCGCTGGCGTTACATGGGTGATGAGCGTCAGGCGCTGGCCGGGGCTGTCGGCGATGGACATCGCGTCAGCAAGTGGCGGCCACGGCGATTAAAAACGCGGCCCCACTGAACGCATTATAGCGGTCGATTCAGGATTGACTATCTTTGCCAAGTTAAAAACGGTTCCGGATGTGTGATTGTTTTGTGACGCGCAACTTTTAGGGGTAGTTCAAATACAGGCAAACGTTTACTTGGCCGCGATCTGTTTTTGGCGCCATTTAGTCGATCAACTAAACCGCGTTTCAATTGACCGGTAAAAGTTGAACAAGCGTCTCAAATGGCGGGGAAAGCCAAGCGGGTCGATTGCGATTATCGGCCTTCGGTTCGATAATCGCCCAATGTTGATGGCTCGACGCTTGTGCATCTGCCCGCGAGCCGTTTGTATAGCCCGTTGATCTGTGCCGGATAAAAGGACAATAAATGAACGATCAAATGCGCAATTCCTTCACTTCAGTGGCTCCGCCGATCGTCGCCTCGCCGGCCAAGCGGATCCAGGCGCTGACCGGTGATCCGGATTTCATGACGTCGCTGGCCCGTGGCCTGGCGGTGGTGCAGGCGTTTCAGGAGCGCAAACGTCACCTGACCATCGCGCAAATCAGCCATCGCACGGAAATTCCCCGCGCGGCCGTGCGCCGTTGCCTACACACCTTGATCAAACTCGGCTACGCCACCACCGACGGACGCACCTACTCGTTGCTGCCCAAAGTGCTGACCCTTGGCCATGCCTACTTGTCTTCGACGCCGCTGGCGGTCTCGGCCCAGCCGTACCTCGACCGCATGAGCGAGCAACTGCACGAAGCCTGCAACATGGCCACGCTTGAGGGCGACGACATCCTCTACATCGCGCGTTCGGCGACCACGCAACGGCTGATTTCGGTTGACCTGTCGGTGGGCGGGCGTCTGCCGGCCTATTGCACGTCGATGGGGCGGATCCTGCTGGCGGCACTCGACGACACCTCGCTCGGCGAATACCTCGACCACGCTGAACTAGTGGCCAAGACCAGCCGCACGATCCACACCCCCGAGGCGTTGCTCGAATGCCTGCAGGAAGTGCGGCAGCAGGGTTGGTGCATCGTCGATCAGGAACTGGAACAAGGCCTGCGTTCGATTGCCGTGCCGGTCTACGACGCCTCGGGCCAAGTGGTGGCGGCGCTCAACGTCAGCACCCACGCCGGTCGCGTCAGCCGCACCGAGTTGGAACAGCGCTTCCTGCCGGGCCTGCTCAGCGCCAGCCGCGACCTCAGCGCGCAGTTGTTTGCCTGATGAAGCTGTTCGATAAACGCACAGTGTTGCGTTTATCGAATTGACGCTAAAACCCCCGGATCATTAATGTCGCGGCAGCGTCATCCGGCGCCGATGTGAATGAGCCCGCCGGACTGCGACTCCGATAATAATGACAAGAGGCAACTGACCATGCGCACGCTCTCCGACTGTCTCCGCTCCACCCGCTGTTGCCGGGTTCACCGCAACGCCTGATCCAGACCTTCTATTCTTGTGCCCGTGCCGTGTTTTGGCCGGCCGCCGTTCGACTGCGTTTTTTGCGTGGAATAAAAATAATGAACCAGCCTCAGTCCGCTGTAGGTCAATGCCTCGACGTGCAGACCTTCATCAATGCCCAACCGATCTCGCGCTATCAGTGGCGAGTGGTGATCCTGTGTTTCCTGATTGTCTTCCTCGATGGCCTCGACACCGCCGCGATGGGCTTCATCGCCCCAGCGTTGTCGCAGGACTGGGGCATCGACCGCGCCAGCCTCGGCCCGGTGATGAGCGCCGCGTTGATCGGCATGGTCTTCGGCGCACTCGGCTCCGGCCCTTTGGCTGACCGCTTCGGGCGAAAAGTCGTACTCGTTGGCGCCGTGGTGCTGTTCGGTGCTTTCAGTCTGGCGTCGGCGTACAGCACCAACGTCGAGCAATTGCTAGTACTGCGTTTCCTCACCGGCCTCGGCCTGGGCGCGGGCATGCCCAATGCCACCACGCTGCTCTCGGAATACACCCCGGAGCGCAAGAAATCGCTGCTGGTGACCAGCATGTTCTGCGGTTTCAACCTCGGCATGGCCGGTGGTGGGTTCATTTCCGCCAAGCTGATCCCGGCGTTCGGCTGGCACAGTCTGCTGATGATCGGCGGGATCCTGCCGTTGATCCTCGCCGTGGTGCTGCTGTTCTGGCTGCCGGAATCGGCGCGCTACCTTGTAGTCCGTAACCGTGGCACCGACAAGGTCCGTAAAACCCTGGCGCCAATCGACCCGGCCACCGTCGCCCAGGCCGCCAGCTTCAGCGTGCCGGAACAGAAAACCGTCAAGGCACGTAACGTCTTCGCAGTGATTTTCTCCGGCACTTACAGCACCGGCACCTTGCTGCTGTGGCTGACCTACTTCATGGGCCTGGTGATTGTTTACCTGCTGACAAGCTGGCTGCCGACGCTGATGCGCGACAGCGGCGCGAGCATGGAGCAAGCCGCGTTTATCGGCGCGTTGTTCCAGTTCGGCGGGGTGTTGAGCGCGGTCGCCGTGGGATGGGCGATGGATCGCTTCAATCCGCACAAGGTTATTGGCGTTTTCTACCTGCTGGCGGGGGTGTTTGCCTACGCGGTGGGGCAAAGCCTGGGCAACATTACGTTGCTGGCGACCTTGGTGTTGGTAGCCGGTATGTGCGTGAACGGTGCGCAATCGGCGATGCCGTCGCTGGCCGCGCGGTTTTATCCGACGCAGGGGCGGGCGACCGGCGTGTCGTGGATGCTCGGGATTGGCCGCTTCGGCGCGATTCTCGGGGCGTGGATGGGCGCGACGTTGTTGGGCTTGGGCTGGAATTTCGAGCAGGTGCTGACGGCGTTGGTGATTCCGGCGGCGTTGGCCACGGCGGCGGTGTTGATCAAGGGCATGGTCAGCCATGCGGATGCGACCTGATATCGCGGTGTGAAGCGAAAAGATCGCAGCCTTCGGCAGCTCCTACAGGGTTTTACATTCCCATGTAGGAGCTGCCGAAGGCTGCGATCTTTTGCAGACAACACGAAATGATAGGGAAGCAACAATCTGTTCGATAAACGAACACTCAGTCGATTATCGGATTGTTTGGCGATTTTCCCAGGCTTAATCTGCAGTGACTCCGGCGCTGAACCTCGCGCCTTTTTATCACTGGCGATTTATTACAAAAACAGGAGCCCGCTCCATGGCTGAGATCCTTTCGCTGCACGAAGCGGTGAAGCTATTCGTCAACGACGGCGACACCGTCGCACTCGAAGGCTTCACTCACTTGATCCCCACGGCCGCGGGCCATGAAATCATTCGTCAGGGCAAGAAAGATCTGACGCTGGTGCGGATGACGCCTGACCTGATCTACGACCAATTGATCGGCGCCGGTTGTGCACGCAAACTGATTTTCTCCTGGGGTGGCAACCCTGGCGTGGGTTCGCTGCACCGTCTGCGCGATGCGGTCGAGAAACAATGGCCGCAGCCGCTGGAAATCGAAGAACACAGCCACGCCGACCTGGCCAATGCCTACGTTGCCGGCGCTTCCGGCCTACCGTTCGCGGTGCTGCGGGCCTACGCCGGCTCCGACCTGCCGAAGGTCAACCCGCTGATCAAAACCGTGACCTGCCCGTTCACCGGTGAAGTGTTGGCGGCGGTGCCGTCGGTGCGCCCGGACGTGACGGTGATCCACGCACAGAAAGCCGACCGCCAAGGCAACGTGCTGCTGTGGGGCATTCTCGGCGTGCAGAAAGAAGCCGCTCTGGCCGCCAAGCGCTGCATCGTTACCGTCGAAGAAATCGTCGACAACCTCAACGCACCCATGAACTCCTGCGTATTGCCGACCTGGGCCCTGAGCGCGGTCTGCCATGTGCCCGGTGGCGCACATCCGTCCTACGCCCACGGTTACAACGAGCGCGACAATCGTTTCTATCAAGCGTGGGATCCGATCGCCCGCGACCGTGAGACGTTTACCGCGTGGATCAACGAATACATCCATGGCTGCGCTGACTTCAGCGCGTTCCAGGCCAAGTTGGCCGCTGCTTCGGAGGCCAAGTAATGACGTACACCACCAATGAAATGATGACCGTCGCCGCAGCCCGTCGCCTGAAAAACGGCTCGGTGTGCTTCGTCGGCATCGGCCTACCGTCGAAAGCCGCCAATCTGGCGCGCCTGACCTCGTCGCCAGACGTGGTGCTGATCTACGAATCGGGCCCGATTGGTGCCAAGCCGAGCGTGCTGCCGCTGTCCATTGGTGACGGCGAGCTAGCGGAAACCGCTGACACCGTCGTCCCAACCGGTGAGATTTTTCGCTATTGGTTGCAGGGCGGACGCATCGACGTCGGTTTTCTCGGTGCTGCGCAGGTCGACCGTTTCGGCAACATCAACACCACCGTGGTTGGCGATTATTTCTCGCCGAAAGTGCGCCTGCCGGGTGCCGGTGGCGCGCCGGAGATTGCCGGTTCGGCGAAAAGCGTGTTGATCATCCTTAAACAGTCGGCACGTTCGTTTGTCGACAAGCTCGATTTCATCACTTCGGTCGGTCACGGCGAGGGCGGCGACTCGCGCAAACGTCTGGGCCTGCCAGGCGCCGGGCCGGTCGGCATCATCACCGACCTGTGCATCATGGAGCCGGAGGAGGGCACCCACGAATTCGTGGTCACCGCACTGCACCCGGGCGTGACCCGCGAGCAAGTGGTCGCGGCCACCGGTTGGGCAATTCGTTTTGCCGACACCGTCGAGAGCACCGCAGAACCAACAGAAGTAGAACTGACCGCACTGCGCGATCTTGAAGCGCGCACGGCCGCCGCCCACGGTCAGGCACCAGGAGAAGCATGATGCGTGACGTTTATATCTGCGACGCGATTCGCACACCCATTGGCCGCTTCGGCGGCGGTTTGTCCGCCGTGCGCGCCGATGATCTGGCCGCCGTGCCAATCAAAGCCCTGATGGAGCGCAATCCCTCGGTGGACTGGAACGCCATCGACGAAGTATTCCTCGGCTGCGCCAATCAGGCCGGCGAAGACAACCGCAATGTCGCGCGCATGGCGCTGCTGCTGGCGGGCCTGCCGGAAAGCGTGCCGGGCGTGACCCTCAATCGTCTTTGTGCTTCGGGCATGGACGCGATTGGCACGGCATTTCGTGCGATTGCCAGCGGTGAGATGGAGCTGGCGATTGCCGGCGGCGTCGAGTCGATGTCTCGCGCACCGTTCGTGATGGGCAAGGCTGACGCGGCGTTTTCGCGCAACATGAAGCTGGAAGACACCACCATCGGCTGGCGTTTCATCAACCCTTTGATGAAGGCGCAATACGGCGTCGACGCGATGCCGCAGACCGCTGATAACGTCGCCGACGACTATAAAGTCTCGCGCGCCGATCAGGACGCTTTTGCCCTGCGCAGTCAGCAACGTACTGCCGCCGCGCAGGCCGCCGGCTACTTCGCTGAAGAAATCGTCGAAGTGCGGATCGCCCACAAGAAGGGCGAAACCGTGGTTAGCCAGGACGAGCATCCGCGTGCTGACACGACAATAGAAGCGCTGACTAAACTGAAACCGGTCAACGGCCCGGACAAAACCGTCACCGCCGGCAATGCCTCCGGCGTCAACGACGGTGCCGCTGCGCTGATTCTGGCGTCCGCCGAAGCGATAAAAAAACATGGCCTGACCGCCCGCGCCAAAGTGCTCGGCATGGCCAGTGCCGGTGTAGCGCCGCGCGTGATGGGCATCGGCCCGGTGCCAGCGGTGCGTAAATTGATCGAACGCCTCGGCGTAGCGGTCAGCGATTTCGACGTGATCGAACTCAACGAAGCGTTTGCCAGCCAAGGCTTGGCAGTGCTGCGTGAACTGGGCCTGGCGGACGACGCCGCGCAGGTCAACCCGAACGGTGGGGCGATTGCCCTCGGCCACCCGTTGGGCATGAGCGGTGCGCGATTGGTATTGACCGCGCTGCATCAGTTGGAAAAGACCGGTGGCAAGAAAGGTCTGGCGACCATGTGCGTCGGCGTCGGCCAAGGTCTGGCCCTGGCCATCGAACGCGTCTGACGCAAGCCGTGACGAAAAAGAACAGAGGAAAGCGACATGTCTGACAAGCCTGGTTACCGTCGTCCGCAGGAAGGCACTCAGCCTGAGTACCTGCACCCGACCTATCAATCCACCAACCTGCGCTCGCCGTCGAAACCGTTGGTGTTTCTGCCGCACTCGCTGTCGGAAATCACCGGCCCGACCATCGGCGCCGAACGTGTAGGCGACACCGATAACGACCTGACCGCCCAGCATGAGGGCGAGCCACAGGGCGAACGCATCATCATTCACGGCCGCGTACTGGACGAAAACGGTCTGCCGGTGCCGGGGATTCTGGTGGAGATCTGGCAGGCCAACGCCGCCGGCCGCTACAACCACAAGCGCGATCTGCACGACGCGCCGCTCGACCCGAACTTCACCGGCACCGGCCGCACCGTGACCGACGCCGATGGCTGGTACCAGTTCCAGACCATCAAGCCTGGCGCCTATCCGTGGGGCAACCACCACAACGCCTGGCGCCCGGCGCATATCCACTTTTCGCTGTTCGGGCCGAGCATTCTTACGCGCCTGGTCACGCAAATGTATTTCCCGGGTGACCCGCTGCTGGCCTACGACCCAATCTACAACTGCGTGCCGGACACTTCGGCCAAGGAACGCCTGATCGCCAGTTTCGATCTGGAAAAAACCATTCCGTCCTACGCCCTCGGTTATCGCTGGGACATCGTGCTGCGCGGGCGTGAAGCCACGCCGATGGAGAAATAAGATGACGCTGACTGCGACCACGTCCCACACCGTCGGGCCGTATTACCACATCGGCCTGACCTGGCTGAACCGCGAAGACCTCACCGTCGAGCAAACCCTTGGTGAGCGCGTGGCGATCACTGGGCAAGTGGTGGATGGCAATGGCGATGTCGTCAACGACGCCATGCTCGAAGTCTGGCAGGCGAATGCTGCCGGTAAGTACGACCACCCGGAAGACGAGCAGGCCAAACCGCTCGACCCGAACTTTGAAGGCTTTGGCCGGGTGCCGGTGGATGCTGAAGGGCGGTTTCGCTTTACCACGATCAAGCCGGGCACGGTTGAGGGGCTGAAGGGTTCAACCCAGGCGCCGCATCTGGTGGTGTTGGTGTTTGCCCGTGGCTTGGTCAAGCATTTGCTGACGCGGATCTACTTTGAAGGCGAGCCGGCCAACGTTGATGATCCGTTGCTCGAATGTGTGCCGGCTGAACGCCGCGCGACCTTGCTGGCGAAGAAGGATGAATCGGGTGTTTACCAGTGGAATGTGATCCTGCAGGGCACTGATGCCGAGACGGTGTTCTTCGATTATTAAGATCAAAAGATCGCAGCCTGCGGCAGCTCCTACATAGAGCAGCTGTTGATCTTTCTGTGGTGAGGGGATTTATCCCCGACGGGTTGCGAAGCAGCCCCAAAACCTGAAATCTCGGTGCACCAGAATTACCGAGGTTGTAGGGTTTGCGAGTGCTGCGCACTCGATCGGGGATAAATCCCCTCGCCACAAAGGCTGGTCAAGAGCTGGGTGATGATCCAATGTGGAACGGGACTGTTGCAAAGTATGTCTAGACTCTCACTGTCCCTATCGAGTGAAAAATAATGACAACCACCACCTCCCATTACACCGGCGAAGAGCGCAGCAAGCGCATCTTTGCCATTGTCGGCGCCTCGTCCGGCAACCTTGTCGAATGGTTCGACTTCTACGTCTACGCCTTTTGCGCGATCTATTTTGCCCCGGCGTTTTTCCCCTCCGACAACCCGACGGTGCAACTGGTCAACACCGCCGGCGTGTTCGCTGCCGGCTTCCTGATGCGCCCGATCGGTGGCTGGATTTTCGGCCGGGTTGCTGACAAGCACGGGCGCAAGAAGTCGATGCTCATCTCGATTCTGATGATGTGTTTTGGCTCGTTGCTGATCGCCTGTCTGCCAACCTACAACACCATTGGCGTCTGGGCGCCGATCCTGTTGCTGTTCGCACGTCTGCTGCAAGGCCTGTCGGTCGGCGGCGAGTACGGCACCACCGCCACCTACATGAGCGAAGTTGCCCTCAAGGGCCAGCGCGGATTTTTCGCCTCGTTCCAGTACGTGACCCTGATCGGCGGGCAACTGCTGGCGGTGTCGCTGGTGGTGATCCTGCAGCAGTTCCTCACCGAAGAAGACCTGCGCGCCTACGGCTGGCGGATTCCGTTTGTGGTCGGTGCGGTGGCGGCGTTGATTTCGCTGTTCCTGCGTCGCAGCTTGAAAGAAACCACCAACGAAGAAACCCGCGCGCACAAAGACGCTGGCAGCATCAGCGCGCTGTTCCGCGATCACAAAGCCGCGTTCATCACCGTGCTCGGATACACCGCCGGTGGCTCGCTGATTTTCTACACCTTCACCACGTACATGCAGAAATACCTGGTCAACACCGCCGGCATGCACGCCAAGACCGCCAGCTACATCATGACCGGCGCGCTGTTCCTGTATATGTGCATGCAGCCGCTGTTCGGCATGCTCGCCGACAAGATCGGCCGACGTAACTCGATGCTCTGGTTCGGCGCGCTCGGTACGCTGTTCACCGTGCCGATTCTGTTGAGCCTGAAAAGCGTCAGCAGCCCGTTCCTTGCGTTTGTGTTGATCACCGTGGCGCTGGCAATCGTCAGTTTCTACACCTCGATCAGCGGCCTGGTGAAAGCCGAAATGTTCCCGCCGGAAGTCCGCGCCCTCGGCGTCGGTCTGGCCTATGCGGTGGCCAACGCGATCTTCGGTGGTTCGGCGGAATTCGTTGCGCTTAGCCTGAAGAACATCGGCATGGAAAATTCTTTCTACTGGTACGTGACGGTGATGATGGCGATCGCGTTCCTGTTCAGTTTGCGCTTGCCGAAACAGGCGGCGTACTTGCACCACGACCTCTAACCCGATGCGCGCGGGCCGTGATGGCCCGCGCCGGCAAGGACCTTTATGACTCAGCGACCGGGCAATCAATTGTTCGATGCCTATTTCACTGCCCGCAACATGCGTGAGGTGTTCTGCGATCAGGGCCGTGTGCAGGCGATGCTCGACTTCGAAGCAGCGCTGGCTCGGGCAGAGGCGCGGGTCGGCTTGATTCCTGCCTCTGCGGTGGCACCGATTGCGGCGGCGTGCAGCGCCGGTCTGTATGACTTCGCGGCACTGGGCGAGGCGATTGCCACGGCGGGTAATTCGGCGATTCCGCTGGTCAAGGCGTTGGGCAAACAGATTGCCGCGACCGATGCCGAGGCTGAGCGCTATGTGCATTTGGGCGCGACCAGTCAGGACGTGATGGATTCCGGGTTGGTGCTGCAATTGCGTCAGGCGCTGGAATTGATTGAAAGTGATCTGGCGCAATTGGCCGATTCGCTCGCCAGCCAGGCGCAACGTCATGCTGCGACGCCGCTGGCCGGACGCACGTGGCTGCAACACGCGACGCCGGTCACCCTCGGCATGAAAATCGCCGGATGGCTGGGCGCTGTCACTCGCAGTCGTCAGCGTCTGCGTGAACTCAAACCGCGTCTGCTGGTGCTGCAATTTGGCGGCGCCTCGGGGACGCTCGCAGCCTTGGGCGAACAGGCGATGCCGATTGCCGAAGCGCTGGCTGAAGAACTGCAACTGACCTTGCCCGAACAGCCGTGGCACACCCAGCGTGATCGCGTGGTGGAGTTCGGCGCGGTGCTCGGTTTGATCGCCGGCAGCCTCGGCAAATTCGGCCGCGACATCAGCCTGTTGATGCAGACCGAAGCCGCCGAGGTGTTCGAGCCTTCAGCGCCGGGCAAGGGCGGTTCGTCGACCATGCCGCACAAGCGCAATCCGGTGGGCGCTGCGGTGTTGATCGGTGCGGCGACGCGGGTGCCGGGCCTGGTCTCGACGCTGTTCAGCGCGATGCCGCAGGAACACGAGCGTAGCCTCGGTCTGTGGCATGCCGAGTGGGAAACCTTGCCGGAGATTTGCTGCCTGGTGTCCGGCTCGCTGCAACAGGCTCGGTTGTTGGCGCAAGGGCTGGAAGTCGACGCCGAACGCATGTCGCGCAATCTCGAATTGACCCAAGGGCTGGTGCTGGCCGAAGCGGTGAGCATCGTCCTCGCTCAGCGTGTTGGCCGCGACACCGCGCATCACCTGCTCGAACAATGCTGCAAACGCGCGGTGGCCGAACAGCGCCATTTGCGCGGCGTACTCGGTGACGAACCGCAAGTCACCGCCGAATTGAGCAGCGCTGAACTCGATCATCTTTTGAACCCCGCCCATTACCTCGGCCAGGCGCAAGTCTGGGTCGAGCGTGCGGTGGCTGAACACAACGCATTGTCTGACTGAAAGGAGAGGGCTGTGGCTTTCGTTCAACTCGCCGATGGCGAACTGCACTATCAAATAGAAGGCCCGGTCGATGCACCGGTGCTGGTGCTGTCCAACTCGCTGGGCACTGATTTGCACATGTGGGACGCGCAGATGCCGGCGTTCACCGAGCACTTTCGTGTGCTGCGTTTCGACACCCGTGGGCACGGCAAATCACTGGTGACGCCGGGACCGTACAGCATTGAGCAATTGGGTCACGATGTTCTTGGTCTGCTGGATGCATTGCATATCGAGCGTGCGCATTTCTGCGGATTGTCGATGGGCGGCCTGATCGGCCAGTGGCTGGGGATCAACGCCAGTCACCGTCTGCACAAGCTGATCGTCTGTAACACAGCGGCAAAAATCGGCGATCCGTCGGTGTGGAATCCGCGCATCGAAACCGTGCTGCGTGATGGCGCGGCGGCGATGGTTGCTCTGCGCGATGCATCGATTGCTCGCTGGTTTACCCCGGATTTTTCCGCTGCACATCCGGCCGCAGCCAAGCAGATTACCGACATGCTCGCGGCGACTTCGCCTGAAGGTTACGCGGCCAATTGCGCGGCGGTGCGTGATGCCGATTTCCGCGAGCAACTGGCTTCGATCAACGTGCCGTTGCTGGTGATTGCCGGCACCGAAGATGCGGTGACGCCGCCGTCCGGTGGGCACTTCATTCAGGAGCACGTACGCGGTGCCGAGTACGCCGAGTTCTATGCGGCGCACCTGTCGAACGTGCAGGCCGGTGCTGATTTCAGTGATCGCGTATTGGCGTTTCTAAACGCCTGACAAGGGGATTTTCGTGGACGAGAAACAACGTTACGACGACGGCATGCAAGTGCGCCGCGCGGTGTTGGGCGATGCGCATGTCGATCGCAGCCTGACCACGCTGACCGAGTTCAACTCGGAGTTCCAGGAGATGATCACCCGGCATGCCTGGGGCGATATCTGGACGCGTCCGGGCTTGCCTCGGCACACACGCAGTTTGATTACCATCGCCATGCTGATCGGCATGAACCGCGAAGGCGAGCTGAAACTGCATTTGCGCGCTGCTGCCAATAATGGCGTTAGTCGTGGCGAGATCAAGGAAGTGATCATGCAGAGCGCGATCTATTGCGGGATTCCGGCGGCAAATGCGACGTTTCATCTGGCCGAAGCGGTGTGGGATGAGCTTGGGGTTGAATCCCGCGAGTGACGTTGCCTGCACTGGCGCCATCGCTGGCAAGCCAGCTCCCACGGGTTTTTCAGATGTGCACAAAATTTGTGTTCGCTGAAAATCCCTGTGGGAGCTGGCTTGCCAGCGATAGCGGTAGTGGCCGCGACGAATCAAACCGTGGCGACAATAAATATCCGCTTGAATGCAAACAACGTATGCCCGTCCGCCTCCTGCGGATACTGCGCGTGCACCCGCATCAGAAAGTGATAAATAAACCGCGCCTGTTCTGCTGAACTCAGCGCTTGCATCACCGGCCGCAGCGCCGACACTTTCACCCAGTCATACACCGGCGATTTACCGTCAACCACCTGCAACTGCTCGGTCTCCCAGATATCCAGCGACGAGGTCATTGGCGCGAGCAATCGGTAGTAGTTCTCCAGCGCCAACAATGGCCGCGCCGCCATGCGCTGGCGCAGTTCAGGCGTGCCCAATGGCGTGCCGCCGACGCCGCCGTCGTCGAGTGTTTCGAGCATCAGCCGATACCACAACGCATCGCGCCAGTCGGGCATATGCGCCGCCAGGCAACCACCCGCGTTGAGTTGACCAAGCAGGTTCGGCAGCAGCGTTTCATGGCCATGGATGAAATGCAGCACAGCGGCGGCGAACAGCAGATCCGCCGGTTGTTCGGGTTGCCAGTCGAGCAAGTCGCACTGTTGCCATGAAGCGTTGATCGGCAGGCCGCGCGCCTCGTCGAGCATCTGCGCTGAGCTGTCGATACCCAGCAACTGCGCGCGCGGCCAGCGTTCGGCCAACAACCGCGTGGCGATGCCAGTGCCGCAACCGAGGTCAATTATGCGTTTGGGATTTTGCAGGTCTACGCGATCAAGCAATTCATTGACCGGACGTTGCCTGAGCTTGGAAAACTGCTGGTACGCCTTGGCGTTCCAGTCAGGGACTGCTTTGAGTCGGGTGATCATGAGGTCGTCCTCTGGTGATCAACAGTGTCTTCCGATGACAGCCTGGCTCAAGTCTTTAGGGGACCAACATCAACAGATAACGGAAGCGGGAAGGGGCGTACACCTGAGTCCTTCAGGTTTTTTCACTCTACTCGACGCCCGGCAAAGTGCCATTAATCCAGACCAATGGCATAGCCCCCTGTAGGAGCTGCCGAAGGCTGCGATCTTTTGACGTTGTTTTCAAGATCAAAAGATCGCAGCCTTCGGCAGCTCCTACAGGGATCGCGGGGATCAGGTCTAACGGTGTTTAGAGGAGGCTGATCGGGTAGCTGACGATCAGGCGGTTTTCGTCGAATTCGTTATTGCTGAAATCCCGGCGCATGGTCGAGTTGCGCCATCTGACGTTGAGGTCCTTGAGCGTGCCGCTCTGCACGGTGTAGCCCAGTTCCGATTCGCGGCCCCACTCCTTGCCGTCGGTGATGGTGCCGGTGTGCACGTTGTCGCCGCTGATGTAGCGGTTCATCAGGGTCAGGCCGGGCACGCCCAGTGCGGCGAAGTTGTAGTCGTGGCGCAGCTGCCAGGAACGTTCCTGGGCATTGTCATAACTGGCGTTGTAGCTGTCGTTGGCCAGCGTGCCGCCGCTGGTGCCGTTGACGCGCATCCACGCGCTGTCGCCGGTGAGTTTTTGCAGGCCGACGTAGAAGGTGTTGCCGCCGTATCGGGCCGAGAACATCCCCGACCAGGTCTTGTTGTCGAGATCGCCGGCGCGCGCACTGCCGTCGTCCTTGCCGTAGAAAAAACCGAGGTTGGCGCCGAGTGTCCAGTCGCCCAATGGTTGGCTGTGGGTCAGGTTGACGTATTGCTGGCTGTAGATGTCCTTGAGTTCAGCGTTCCATAAGCCGATCTGGGTGCGCTTGTCGTTGAACACATACTCACCGCCCTGAAAGTTGAAACGATCCGAGGTGAACGCCGATTTGCCGGTCATCGACATGTCGCTCATGCTGCTGTCGTCGCGTGGACTGTTGGCGCGGAACTGGCCGCCGTAGAGGGTCAGCCCGTCGATTTCCTTCGAAGTTATCTGGCCGCCACGGAAGGTTTGCGGCAGCGAGCGACCGTCGTCCGAACGCAGGATCGGCAGCACTGGCATCCACTCGCCGACCTTTACTTCGGTCTGCGAAAGCTTGGCCTTGAAAGCGACATTGGTGCGGCCGAAGTTGTCAGCCGGGCGCCCGTCATGGTCCAGCGGCAACAGCTGGGTGCCGCCCGTGCCTTTGCCGCCATCGAGTTTTACCGAGTACAAACCGAGCACGTCCATGCCGAACCCGACGGTGCCTTGAGTGAAGCCGGATTTGGCGTCGAGGATGAAGTTCTGCGTCCACTCTTCAGCCTTGCCCTGGGCCTTGGTCGGGTTGGTGAAGTTGCGGTTGATGTAGAAGTTGCGCAGGTTGAGGTTGACCTTGGCCCCTTCGATAAATCCCGCTTCTTCAGCTGCGACGGGGAGGGCGGCACCCGCCAGGGCCAGGGCGATCAGGCCGGGAAATACGTAGGGCGCAGGGGAGGTGGTCATAGCTGGGTCTCTCTTGTTTTTTTGAGGCAAACGGAATGCGCTGCGGCCAATTTTGATGGCGCAGAAATGCGATGAATTCAGGGGGCGGAGCGGCGGCGATCAGCCGGAAGGAGCAGGGCGTGGGAGCATGTGTCGAACCTGTTGTTATTGGTTTTGTGGATCGAATGGTGCGGGGCGCGGTGGTGGGGATTCAATCGGGAGAAGCGGGTTTTGGGCGATTATCGAACGCAAGATTTGGTCGGAGTTTCGGGGTGAATGTGAGGACGTCATCGCTGGCAAGCCAGCTCCCACAGGTTTTTGTGTCGTTCACAATGTTGGGTACACCACAGAACATTGTGGGAGCTGGCTTGCCAGCGATGGGGCCAGTCCAGACACCACAACTTTTTCAGACACAACAAAAAGCCCACCAATCGGTGGGCTTCTTGTTTTTACCGGATGATGATCAGAACAATCTCATCTTCGGTGCTTCTTCTTTCACCGGCTCGTTCTGCGCTGTTTGCGAATTCCAGCCACCGCCCAGGGCCTTGTACAGGTTGACCGCACTGGTCAGCTGCGCGAGGCGGTCGGTGATCAGTGCTTGTTGCGCGCTGAACAGCTGACGCTGGGCATCGAGGAAGGTCAGGTTGCTGTCGACACCGATGCGGTAGCGACGCTCGGCCAGGCGGTAGTAATCCTGGTTGGCCTGAACGAAGTCACGCTGCGCTTGCAACTGCTCGGTGTAGGTCTGGCGGGCGGCCAGGCCGTCGGCGACTTCCTGGAAGGCCGTTTGAATGGACTTCTCGTAGTTCGCCACGCCAATGTCCTTCTGGATCTTGGCGTAGTCGAGGCTGGCGCGCAGGCTGCCGGCGTTGAAGATCGGCAGGTTGATCTGCGGCGAGAACAGCCACGTCCCCGAACCACCCTTGAACAGACCGGACAGATCCGGGCTCAGTGTGCCCGCGTTGGCGGTCAGGCTGATGCTTGGGAAGAACGCTGCACGGGCCGCGCCGATGTTGGCGTTGGCCGCTTTCAGGTTGTGCTCGGCTTGCAGAATGTCCGGACGACGTTGCAGCAGATCCGATGGCAGACCGGCCGGCACGTCGCTGAGCAGATCATCCGACAGCGGTTTGGCCGCTTGCAGGTTGGCCGGGATACCGGTACCGAGCAGCAGGGTCAGGCTGTTTTCGTCCTGCGCGACCTGGCGGGTGTAGCGCGCCAGTTGTGCACGGGCGTTTTCCACCGAGGTACGCGACTGCGCCAGATCCAGTGCCGAAGCGACACCGACTTCGTTGCTGCGGCTGGTCAGCTTGTAGCTTTCTTCAAAGGCACCGAGGGTGTCTTGGGTCAGCTTGAGCAGTTCCTTGTCCGCTTGCCAGGTCAGGTAAGCGTTGGCGACGCTGGCCACCAGACTGATCTGGGTGCTGCGGCGCGCTTCTTCCGTGGCGAAGTATTGTTGCAGCGCTTGTTCGCTCAGGCTGCGAACGCGACCGAACAGGTCGAGTTCGTAGGCGCTGATGCCAACGGTGGCCGAGTACGAGCTGCTGATCATCGACTCGCCGGTCTGCGAAGCGCGCTCCGGGAGACGTTGACGGCTGCCAGTGCCATTGGCCGAAATGGCTGGGTACAGGTCGGCCCGCTGAATGCGGTATTGAGCCGCATAGGCGTCGATGTTCAGTGCCGCGACACGCAGGTCGCGGTTGTTTTCCAGGGACACCTGGATCAGCTGTTGCAGGGCCGGGTCATGGAAAAACTGCTTCCAGCCCTGCTCGGCAGCGGCTTGCGCCGGTGCCTGGGCCGGCGAATACGCCGGCCCCTGCGGGTACTGACCTGCGACCGGAGCCTCAGGCTGCTGATAGTCAGGTATCAGCGAGCAACCGCTCAGCACGAAGGCGGCGACTGCGATGGAGAGTAGCGACTTGCTCATTGGCCAGCCTCTTTAGGAGTTTCTTTAGCATCGTCATCTGGATCGGCGATTTTACGCTGGCCGATGGACGAAACCGTGACGAAGAACAGTGGGACCCAGAAGATCGCCAGGATCGTTGCCGTGAGCATACCGCCAATCACGCCGGTACCGATCGCGTGCTGACTGCCTGAACCGGCGCCGGTGGAGATCGCCAACGGTACAACACCGAGGACGAAGGCCAGCGACGTCATGATGATCGGTCGCAGACGCATGCGGCAGGCTTCAATCGCCGCATCACGCAGGCTGCGGCCCTGTTCATGCAGTTCCTTGGCGAACTCGACGATCAGAATGGCGTTTTTAGCCGCCAGACCGATGGTCGTCAACAGACCCACCTGGAAGTACACGTCGTTGGACAGACCGCGCAGGCTGGTGGCCAGCAGTGCACCGATGATACCCAGCGGTACCACGAGCATAACGGCGATCGGAATCGACCAGCTCTCGTACAGCGCCGCCAGACACAGGAACACCATCAGCAGCGACAGGGCGTACAGCGCCGGCGCTTGCGAACCCGACAGACGTTCTTCATAGGACAGACCGGTCCAGGAGATACCGACACCCGCCGGCAGCTTCTTGGCAATCGCTTCGACTTCGGCCATCGCTTCACCGGTGGAGTAACCCGGCGCCGGAGAACCGAGCACTTCCATCGCTTCCACGCCGTTGTAACGGGCCAGCTTCGGCGAACCGTAGATCCACTCGCCTTTGGCGAAGGCGGAGAACGGCACCATGGTCCCGGCGTTGTTGCGCACGTACCATTTCTTCAAGTCTTCCGGGCTCATGCGAGCACCGGCCTGACCTTGCACGTAAACCTTCTTCACACGACCACGGTCGATGAAGTCGTTGACGTAGCTACTACCGAAGGAGATCGACAGCGTGCTGTTGATGTCGGTCAGGCTCAAGCCAAGGGCCTGGGCTTTCTCGTCGTCGATTTCCAAGTGGTATTGCGGTTCATCGTTCAGTCCGTTCGGACGCACCTGATAGAGCACCTTGCTCTGAGCGGCGAGGCCCAGGAACTGGTTGCGCGCTTCCATCAGCTTGTCGTGACCGATACCGGCGCGGTCTTGCAGGAACACGTCGAAACCGGTGGCGTTACCCAACTCCAGTACCGCTGGCGGGGCGAAAGCAAACACCATCGCGTCGCGGAAAGTGAAGAAGTGCTGCTGGGCACGTTGGGCCAGGGCAAACACGCTGTTGTCCGCGTTACGCTCGTCCCACGGCTTGAGCATGATGAACGCCAGACCCGAGCTCTGACCGCGACCGGCGAAGTTGAAGCCGTTCACGGTGAACACCGAGGACACTGCGCCTGCTTCTTTATCCAGCAGGTAGCTGCGCATTTCGTCGATCACCACCTGAGTACGCTCGGCACTCGAACCGGCCGGGGTCTGCACCTGGGCGAACAGTACGCCCTGGTCTTCTTCCGGCAGGAACGCAGTCGGAATGCGCGTGAACAGCCAGATCATGCCAACCACAATCAGCAGGTAAGCCAGCAGGTACGGTGCTTTGCGCGACAGCATGTTGCCAACACCGCGCTCATAGCTCTGCACGCCACGGTCGAAGTTGCGGTTGAACCAGCCGAAGAAACCTTTCTTCGGCGTGCCGTGTTCACCTTTCGGAATCGCTTTGAGCATGGTCGCGCAAAGGGCCGGGGTGAAGATCAGCGCAACCATTACCGACAGGGCCATGGCCGAAACGATAGTGATCGAGAACTGCTTGTAGATCACACCGGTAGAGCCGCTGAAGAACGCCATCGGCAGCAGTACCGCCGACAGAACCAGCGCAATGCCGACCAGTGCGCCCTGGATCTGGCCCATGGACTTCTTGGTCGCTTCCTTCGGTGACAAGCCTTCTTCGCTCATCACCCGCTCGACGTTTTCCACCACGACGATGGCATCGTCCACCAGCAAGCCGATGGCCAACACCATACCGAACATGGTCAGGGTGTTGATGCTGAAACCGAAGGCCGCGAGGATGCCGAATGTACCCAGCAATACCACCGGCACAGTCATCGTGGTGATGACGGTGGCGCGGAAGTTCTGCAGGAACAGGAACATCACCAGGAACACCAGCACGATCGCTTCGACCAGGGTTTCAACGACACCTTTGATCGACTCGGTCACCACCGGGGTGGTGTCGTACGGGAACACCACTTCCATGCCTTCCGGGAAGAACGGCTTGAGGTCGTCAATCGTCTTGCGCAGCGCTTTGGCGGTGTCGAGGGCGTTGGCACCGTTGGCCAGTTTCACCGCCAGACCAGAGGCCGGGCTGCCGTTGAACTGCGCGGAAATGCTCGAGTTTTCACCGCCCAGACCGACGTCAGCGACGTCGCCGACACGCACTTGCGAGCCGTCCTGGTTGACCTTCAGCAGACTTGCCTTGAACTGCTCGGCAGTCTGCAGACGGGTCTTGCCGATGATCGTGGCGTTCAGTTGCTGGCCAGGCAGCGCCGGCAAACCGCCGAGCTGACCGGAAGACACCTGGACGTTCTGCGCCGAGATCGCGGTGCTGACATCGCCCGGGGTCAGGTTGTACTTGTTCAACTTGGCCGGATCGAGCCAGATGCGCATCGCGTACTGGGCACCGAAGACCTGGAAGTCACCGACACCGGCGGTCCGCGAGATCGGGTCCTGCATGTTCGACACGATGTAGTTGGACAAGTCGTCCTTGGTCATGCTGCCGTCACGCGATACCACGCCGATCACCAGCAGGAAGTTTTTCACTGCCTTGGTCACGCGGATACCTTGTTGCTGCACTTCCTGCGGCAACAGCGGGGTGGCCAGGTTCAGCTTGTTCTGAACCTGTACCTGCGCGGTGTCGGAGTTGGTGCCTTGCTCGAAGGTCGCGGTGATGGTCATGCTGCCGTCGGAGTTACTTTCCGAGGATACATAACGCAGGTTGTCGATACCGTTGAGCTGCTGCTCGATCACCTGGACCACGGTGTCCTGCACGGTTTGCGCCGAAGCGCCCGGGTAGGTCACGGAGATCGCAATGGCCGGAGGCGCAATGCTCGGGTACTGGTTGATCGGCAATTTCAGGATCGAAAGTGCCCCGACCAACATGATCACCAGGGCAATTACCCAGGCGAAAATCGGACGGTCGATAAAGAATTTTGACATGAGTTACTCCCCTTTGCCGCCAGCGGCTTTGTCAGCTGGCTGAGCGGGGGCCGGGTTCTTTTTGCCTACGTTGGTAGCTTCGGTCGGGTTGACCTGAACACCTGGACGCACGTATTGCAGCCCTTCGGTGATCAGACGATCGCCCGCCTTCAAGCCATCTTCGATCAGCCACTGGCTGCCGACGGTGCGGCTGGCCTTGAGCTGACGCAGCTCGACCTTGTTGTCGGCGCCGACGACCAGTGCGGTCGGGGTGCCTTTGAGGTCGCGGGTCACACCTTGTTGCGGCGCCAGAATGGCCGCGGCGTTGACACCGGCCTGCAACTGGGCGCGGACGAACATGCCCGGCAGCAGGGTGTGATCCGGGTTCGGGAACACCGCACGCAGAGTCACCGAACCAGTAGTCGGGTCAACCGTGACTTCGGAGAATTCCAGCTTACCGTCGAGCTTGTACTGGCTGCCGTCTTCCAGGGTCAGTTTGACCGCTGCCGAGTTTTCGCCGGACTTCTGCAGACGACCGCTTTCCAGCTCGCGGCGCAATTCCAGCAGTTCAACCGAGGACTGGGTGACGTCGACGTAGATCGGGTCCAGTTGCTGAATGGTCGCCATCGCGTCGGTCTGACCATTGCTGACCAGCGCACCTTCGGTCACCGAAGAACGGCCAATGCGACCGGAAATCGGCGCGTAGACCTTGGTGTAACGCACGTTGATCTGCGCGGTCTGCAACGACGCTTCCGATTCCATGCGGTTGGACACGGCGGTGTCGTATTCCTGGCGGCTGACAGCCTGCTCATCGACCAGTTGCTTGTAGCGGTCGGAGATCGACTTGGTCGAACGCAGGTTGGCTTCGGCGCTTTTCAGGGTCGCTTCATAGACCGACGGATCGATCTGATACAGCTGCTGGCCGGCTTTGACATCGCCGCCTTCCTTGAACAGACGTTTGAGAATGATGCCGTTGACCTGTGGACGCACTTCAGCGATGCGGAACGCACTGGTGCGACCTGGCAGCTCGGAAGTGAGGGTAAACGCTTGTGGTTGCAGGGTGACGACGCCGACCTGAGGGGGCGGAGCGGCCGGTGCCGCTTCTTCCTTTTTACATCCGCTGAGCAGCGATGCCAGGGCGACGGCAGTGACCAGAGCGGTAACAGCTGGCTTGAATTGCATGAAGATCCTCGGGTCAGGCGCGCGAAAAGCGCACAAGAAGTGTGGAAGGGTAAAAAAATGATGCCGGGTGGATAAGTAGCTTGCTAAGTAATATACTTACGTTCATGGTTGTTTGTAAACACCTTGGCGTCGTACCCACCCTGGTACAAAAAACGTCGCAAGGTTTGAAATTGTAGGCCGGGGAGCCGATTCACGAGAGATCGCCCCCACTTTATTCAGCGGATATTCAGCCATCCCTGAAACATCCTGTTTGAGGTTTTACTGCCATGGTCCGTCGTACCAAAGAGGAAGCTCAAGAAACCCGCAGCCAGATTCTGGAAGCGGCGGAGAAAGCCTTTTATGAAAGGGGTGTCGCTCGTACGACGCTGGCGGACATCGCGACCATGGCCGGCGTGACGCGCGGCGCGATCTACTGGCATTTCAGCAACAAGGCCGACCTGGTTCAGGCCATGCTCGACAGCCTGCATGAGCCGCTGGATGAATTGGCCAAGGCCAGTGAAAGCGAGGACGAACTCGACCCGCTGGGCTGCATGCGCAAATTGCTGATTCATTTGTTTCATCAAGTTGCGCTGGACCCGAAAACCCGGCGTATCAACGAAATTCTGTTTCATAAGTGCGAATTCACCGATGAAATGTGCGATTTGCGCCAGCAGCGCCGGACGGCCAGCCTCGATTGCAATCTGCGTATCGGCCTGACCTTGCGTAATGCGGTGAATCGCGGCCAGTTGCCGGAAGATCTCGACACTGCCCGTGCGGCCATCAGCATTCATGCTTATATCGATGGCCTCCTGTATGGGTGGCTTCTGGCACCGGACAGCTTTGAGCTGCATGCCGAGGCCGAGCGTTGGGTCGATACAGGACTGGATATGCTGCGCCTGAGCCCGAGCCTGCGCAAATGAAAGTACTGACAGCCTTCGCAGGTGAACAGAGTTTTACCACGTGTGGGGTTGAGCAAGAGTGCATTTATATACGCTCGGTTTGTCCGTTGACAGCCGGATGCCGGGCTATTTTGTAGGAAAATTGTTGCCCGGATATGATCGTACGGGCCGCATCCGGCAGCTTGCGCGGCAATACGCGAACAGCCGATGCAAAAGTGCCCCGTTGCGAGGCACCTGTCAGTGTCGTTGATCTGTCAGCCCAGTGTGATGGCTACCGCGTAGCTGTAAGGGCGATTCGGCAGCGCGCGCGAGATTTTCGAACTGCAGCGCAAGGCCTTGCGTCCCGTCGAAGCGACTTTATGCTCGCGATGAGGAATGGTCGGTGGCGAGAACGAAAACGTAGAGTACTTTTTCTTTAGTTTCAGTAACGTCGAAAACTCGAAACCGTACGACTCGCTTGCAAACGCAAAACCATGATTGATCGTTGTCGGGCCTTTGGTTTTTGAACTGACTTTAACCACCGGTATTTCGTGGCGCAAAGTAAAGCTCATGGTTTGCATGGGTTCAATATCGAAGTCGGAAGTGGCTACGCGGCTGTGGTCCCAGTTGGCATGGCGCAATGTGAACACTTCGTTGGTGTTGTTATAAATGCTGATCAGGATGCTCGTATAAGAGCCAATGCGCGAAATACTGTTCCATTCATCCTGTTCGGCATCACTCGCCTGCTTGAGGTAGTCGAGGAATGTCGGAGGGACCTGCGATTTATCCTCCAGAGCAAGGACTTTCTCAGGAGAAAGGCCCGCCAGTGCAGTGTGCAGAATAGCCGCGGCGATCGGGTTGATCTGTGCCAGTGCAAACACCAGTGTCGAATTCACCGAAGCGAGGTCGACCTGCTCTATGATTTCGTATTCTTCGAAATCTTCGTAGTCATCAATGTTGATATCGGTATTGCCTTCCATGGTGCAGCTCCTTTTGATGTTTGAACAAAACTATCAGTCATCAACAGGAAGTTCATTCGGGCTTGTATTTGCGGATATGTAGAATGATTGCCCGTTATGTATACAGTGGTAAGTTGCATGGATGGAGGCTAATAAAAAAGCCCCGACGTTTACACGTCGGGGCTTTTGTTTTTTTCGTAGTACGGCTTACAGCGTCGGGTAGTCGATATAACCCACCGGGCCTTTAGCGTAGAACAACTCCGGGCGCGCTTCATTCAACGGCGCATCGGCCTGCAAGCGAGCCGGCAGATCCGGGTTGGCAATGAACGGTACGCCAAACGCCACCGCGTCAGCCTTGCCACTGGCCAGCCATGCATTGGCGCTGTCCTTGGTGAAGCGCTCGTTGGCGATGTACGGGCCGCCGAACGCTTCTTTGAGTTGCGGGCCGAGGCTGTCCGCGCCTTCCTTTTCACGGGAGCAGATGAACGCGATACCGCGCTTGCCTAGCTCACGCGCGACGTAGGTGAAGGTTTCCGCCAGGTTGTCGTCACCCATGTCGTGGGAGTCGGCGCGCGGTGCCAGGTGCACACCGACACGGCCGGCACCCCAGACTTCGATCGCTGCGTCAGTCACTTCCAGCAATAGACGCGCACGGTTTTCCAAAGAGCCACCGTAGTTGTCGGTGCGCTGGTTGGTGCTGCTTTGCAGGAACTGGTCGAGCAGGTAGCCGTTGGCGCCGTGGATTTCCACGCCGTCAAAACCGGCGGCTTTGGCGTTCTCGGCGCCGGTGCGGTAGGCGTCGACGATGTCGGCGATTTCAGCGGTTTCCAGCGCACGTGGTGTTGGGTAGTCGGCCATCGGGCGAACCAGGCTGACGTGACCTTTTGGCTGAATGGCGCTCGGGGCAACCGGCGCTTCACCGTTGAGGTACGAGGGGTGCGAGACGCGACCGACGTGCCACAGTTGCAGGAAAATCTTGCCGCCAGCGCCGTGAATGGCTTTGGTCACGTTGGCCCAGCCGCGCACTTGATCGTTGGACCAGATGCCCGGGGTGTCCGGGTAGCCCACGCCCATCGGCGTCACCGAAGTGGCTTCGCTGAGGATCAGGCCGGCGGAGGCGCGCTGTACATAATATTCAGCCATCAACGCATTCGGTACGCGGCCTTCATCGGCGCGGCAGCGGGTCAGTGGAGCCATGATGATGCGGTTGGCCAGCTCGACGTCGCCGAGTTTGATCGGATCGAAAATAGTTGCCATGTCTACAACCCTCGTAGGTGAAAGTTAATCAGTGAGTAGCGGGGGCCAGATCGGTATTGCCGTTCTGACGGAAAGTAATCAGGGTCACCAGCAGGGCGAGCACTGCCAGGGCGGCGGCCGCGAGTGGCACGCTGGTCAGGCCATAGCCGTGGGCGATGACGCTGCCGCCGACCCAGGCGCCGAGGGCGTTGCCGACGTTGAAGGCGCCGATGTTCAGGGTCGAGACCAGGTTCGGTGCGGCCTTGCCGAAGGTCACCACGTTGACTTGCAGTGCAGGCACGGCGGCGAAACACGCGGTGGCCCAGAGGAACAGAGTGATTTCAGTCGGGATCAGCGCGACGCTGGTCCAGGTCAGCACGGTGGAGACCACGGCCATGGTGATGAATACGCCGATCAGCGTGGCGGCCATGCCTTTGTCGGCGAGCTTGCCGCCGATGATGTTGCCGACGGTCAGGCCCAGGCCGATCAACATCAGGGTCCAGGTCACGCCACGCGGCGACACGCCGGTGACTTCGCCGAGCAACGGCGCAACGTAGGTGAACAGGGTGAAGACGGAGGCGGCGAACAACGCGGTCATGCTCAGCGATAGCCAGATCCCAGCCCCTTTGAGGGCGGCGAGTTCGGCGCGCATGTCGAGTTTTTCTTCATCACGCTTGGCTGGCAGGAAGCGGATCAGGCCGATCAGCGCAATCACGCCAATCACGGTCACCGCCCAGAAGGTCGAGCGCCAGCCATATTGCTGACCCAGCGCAGTGCCCAACGGCACGCCAAGCACGTTGGCCAAAGTCAGACCGGTGAACATCAAGGCCACCGCCGATGCACGCTTGTTGGCCGGCACCAAGTTGGCCGCCACCACCGAACCGATACCGAAGAACGCACCGTGGCACAGCGCGGTGATCACTCGGGCGAACATCAGCACGTTGTAATCACTGGCCATGGCACAGAGCAGGTTGCCGACAATAAAGATGCCCATCAACGCGACCAGTGCCGCTTTACGCGGCAGTTTGGCGGTGGCCATGGCCATGAATGGCGCGCCGATGGCCACGCCCAGGGCGTAACCGGTCACCAGCCAGCCGGCGCCGGGAATCGACACACCGAGGTCGGCCGCGACATCGGGCAACAGGCCCATGATGACGAATTCGGTGGTGCCGATGGCGAAGGCGCTCAAGGCGAGGATGAGTAGCGAGAGGGGCATGTGTGTTTCCTTGTCGGCTGGCTGACGTTAAGGGTCAGAGCTCTTTACTGAGGGTGCTGAGGAACGCCTGGATCACGTCCTCGTTACGTTTGAAAAAGTGCCATTGCCCGGCCTTCTGGCTGCTGATCAACCCGGCGCGTTGCAACGTCGCGAGGTGGGCAGAAACAGTCGACTGCGACAGGCCGCAGCGCTGATCGATCTGTCCGGCGCAGATGCCGTACTCGTGGTTGTGCAGCTGTTCCGGAAACTCGGCTTTCGGGTCTTTCAGCCAGTTGAGGATGTCTCGCCGTACTGGGTGCGCCAGGGCTTTTATTATTTCGTCGAGGTCAAGGTTCATGGCAGGGTGCTCGGTTGTGTACAACGCTATATCGCGATGAGGCGAACTTTAAATCGGTATTTCGCGATATACCAATATGATTTTGATCTGATGAGCGCATAAATCGGTATATCGGGTTATAACGATATGGTGAGGTGTCGATTGCAGGGCGCGGTGCTAAGCTGCGCCCATGAACTATCTCGCACATTTACACCTCGGTGGCCAGCGCCCCGGTCAATTGCTCGGCAGCCTGTATGGCGACTTCGTCAAAGGTCGGTTGCAAGGGCAGTTTGCGCCGGAGGTGGAGGCAGCGATTCAACTGCATCGACGGATTGACGTGTTTACCGATCGCCATCCGCTGGTGGACATCGCCTTGGGGCGGTTTACCGATACGCGGCGGCGTTATGCGGGAATCGTGCTCGATGTGTTTTTCGATCACTGTTTGGCGCGAGACTGGCGGTTGTACGCCGATCAACCGCTGGAGATCTTCACCGCAGACGTTTATCGGGTACTCACCCATGAGCAGCAGTTGCCCGAGCGACTGGCGAAGATTGCGCCGCATATGGTCGCCAATGACTGGTTGGGTTCGTATCAGGAATTTGAAGTGCTGGAACAGGTGTTGCGCGGGATCTCGCGGCGCTTGAGCCGGCCAGAAGAGCTGGCGGGGGCGATGCAGGAATTGCGGCGGTTGTATGAGCCGCTGAGTGAAGACTTCCGGCTCTTCTACCCGCATCTCCAGCACTTTTCTCAATTCTCTCAGACAACCTGAATCCCTGTGGGAGCTGGCTTGCCAGCGATGGCGTCGGCACATCCAGCTTAGATGTCGACTGGTCTGCCGGTATCGCTGGCAAGCCAGCTCCCACAGGGTCTTAGGGTGATTTCAAAGTTTGTATTTCAGGCAGCAATTGCCGGGCGCACTGGCGATTGTCGGACTTCCGGGATCGATCCAAACAACGCCTTCTGCACCGCCTGCTGCGCCTCGAACGCCAGGGCCGCACGTTCGCGACCCTGACAGGCAATTGGCTTGAGCAGGTGAACTTCGACATCCCCGCAATCGTTGCTGAACAAACGCATCAAGTGCGACAGCAAATCATCGTCACCAATAAACGGCGCCAGCGCATCGATTTCGCCGTTACGCAGATAACGAATCGCCACCGGTTGCAGCATCACTTCGGAATCAATCGCCGCCGCCAGCAAGCGACCGTGAAACGTGCGCAGCGAGCGGCCATCGGTGGTGGTGCCTTCCGGGAACATCAGCAGCGGGTGAGCGGTTTGCAGGTGACGGGTCATCTGCTTGCGGATCAACTGGCTGTCGCCCGAACCACGGCGGATGAACAGGCTGCCAGCCTTCGCGGCCAGCCAACCGGCCACCGGCCAGGTGCGCACTTCAGCCTTGGACAGAAACGACAGCGGCGTGAGCATGCCGAGCAACGGAATGTCCGTCCACGACACATGATTGCTGACCCACAGCATCGGCTGCCTGGGCAGCTCGCCGAGCACGGTCATGCGAAAGGGCAGGGCGTTGCTCAGGCGTGCCATGAAAAAACGCGACCAACGCTGACGCCGCTCCATCGAATGCGCCAGACCAATCCGTTCAAATACGCCGAACACGCTGGCCATGGTCAAACCGAGCGAGACCACCAGCAGCACCCGCGCGATCCGCGCGTACACCCGCAGCCGGCTCATCACACGGCCGCCTTGAAGTGTTTGGCGTAGCGTGGGCAGAGTTCGTCGCGCTTGAGCAGGATGAACACGTCGGCGACCTGGAAATCTTCGTCCCAGCATGGCTCGCCGCAGATCTTCGCGCCCAGACGCATATAGGCCTTGAGCAGCGGCGGCATTTCGGCGATTACGTTGGAGGGAATATCCAGCGTCGGCAGCGGATTTTTCGGCTCGGCGCGCAGGTGTTCGGTACACAGATAGCGTTCGCGCAGACGCTGCATGATCGCGTGCGCCTGAACGCCACCGTCCTGCATCGGAATGCTCGCGCAACCCATCAGATAGCTGTAGCCGCCCTGATTCAACACTTCGGCCAACTCGCCCCACAGCACGGCGATGGTGCCGCCATTACGGTACGCCGGGTCGACGCAGGTGCGGCCGATTTCGAGGATCGGGCCTTGCAGATGCGGCAGGCCGTGCAGGCTGAATTCTTCTTCACTGTAGAACTTGCCGAGGCTGCTGGCGGCGGTGTGATCGAGCAGACGCGTGGTCGCCACCAGGCGCCCGGTGTTCAAGTCACGCACGCCGATGTGGCTGCAGTGAACATCATAATCATCCATGTCCAGGCCCAGTTCCGCGCCTTTCAGCTTGGCGTTGAATTCGCCGCTGAAGACGTTGAAGCGCAAGGCCTGGGCTTGCTGCAAGGCCTCGGCGCCGATCAGGCGTTCGGCTTGCAGGCGGCGTTCATTGCCGGTGTCGCTGATGCGGGCGATCTGAGTCATGTGAATCTCCGTACGGGCCTTGAACCCGTCGTGGGTTGCAGCCGATCGACTTTCTTTATGCAGCCGTGTTGTGCAAAGTCAGGCTATGTAGCCCCGGTGTCATCGCCATGAACGTTCGGTGATGCTTATATGACAGCCCACAAGGAGCCTCTTTTGCCCTGGCCAGATCTGCTGCACAGCCGTGAACGATTGCCTGCCGTTGCTGACCTGGCCGAGGGTTTCGCGACGTTGTTGCAGCAACTGGGCAACGTCACACCGTTCGAATTGGCGGTCGCGGGCGGGCGGCGGATGGCGACGCCGGGGCTGGCGTTTCTGGTCGGTTATCAGGCGGCATTGCGCATGTTGTGGCCGAGCGCGCCGCTCAGCCTTGGCGCTCTGTGTGCGACCGAACAGCGCAGCCTGCGCCCGGCGGATATGCAAACGCGACTGAGCGATTTGCGCCTGAGCGGACGCAAGGATTTCGTCACCGCCGGCGATGCGGCGGACTGGCTGCTGATTGCCGCGCGCAGTGAAGAACCCGGCGAAAGTCCGCGTCTGAGTCTGGCCGTGGTGTATCGCGGCGAACCCGGCGTGAGCGTGGAAAAACTGCCGGCGCTGCCGTTGATGCCGGACATCAGTCATGGTCGGTTGCTGCTCGATGGCGCGCTGTGTGAGTTGTTGGCGGGGGATGGTTGGGACGCTTATGTGAAACCGTTCCGTACCCTTGAAGATGTCTATGTGTTGAGCGCGATGACCGCGTGGCTGTATGGCGTCGGGCGGGACAGCGATTGGCCGCAAGCGCTGCAATTGCGCTTGCTGGCGCTGTTGGCCGGGTGTGCAGAGGCGAGTCGGCAACCGCCGAACAATCCGGCCGGGCATGTGTTGTTGGGTGGGTTGTTTGCGCAATTTGATTCGCTGGAGGGCGAGGTGAGTCAGGCGTTGTGCGACGGTAATCCGGAGTGGGCGATGATGTGGCAGCGCGATCAAGGAGTGATGCGGTTGGCCTCCGCCGCCCGAGCCAAACGCCTGGCCAAAGCTTTTCAACGTCCCCTGTAGGAGCTGCCGCAGGCTGCGATCTTTTGATCTTGTCTTTCAAAAACAACGTCAAAAGATCGCAGCCTGCGGCAGCTCCTACAGGGCAGATTGTCATTTTTCCGGGCTAGGATCAGCACACTTGTCTGCCGAGACTTCACCATGTGCAAAGGCCTGTCGCTGTTTCTACTGTTGATCAGCTGCACCGTTCACGCCGAACAATGGCCTGGCGAGCAGTGGCCAATCGGCGCGACCATCACCGATACAGGGGCGCTGGAAAGTTACGCCTTCCCACCCCGCGACGACACCACCCGCAAAGGCATCCGCACCGATGCGCTGCTGATCATCCGCGACGGCCAGATCATCTACGAACGTTACGCCGGCGCGACCAATGCGCAAACCCCGCACCTGACCTGGTCGATCAGCAAAAGCCTGATGGCCACCGTGCTCGGTGTGGCGTACGGCGAAGGCCTGTTCAAACTCGAAGACCCGGCCGTAAAGTTTTACCCGCCGCTGGCAAAACACCCGGACATCAAACTCGCCGATCTGCTGCATTGGGCTTCAGGTATCGATTGGCAGGAAGACTACGAATACGCGCCGCTAAAATCTTCGGTAGTGGCGATGCTCTACACCCGTGGTCATCGCGACATGGCCGCGTTCACTGCCGAACAAGACAGCTACGCTGCGCCGGGGCAGGCCTTCCGTTACTCCAGCGGCGACAGCAATCTGCTCGCCGCCGCATTGAAAAACATCGTCGGCCCGCAGCGTTATCCCGACTATCCGTGGACAGCGCTGTTTGAGCCTTTGGGCATCCACCACGCCGTGTGGGAAACCGATGCGACGGGCACTTTTGTCGCTTCGTCTTACGCTTATCTCACCGCACGGGATCTGGCGCGAGTCGGGCTGTTGATGGCCCGCGACGGGCGTTGGGATGACCAGCAGTTGCTGCCCAAGGATTGGCTCGGGTTCAACCTGAAACCGTTCGCCGGTTACCAGGCCCACCAGGACGAAGCCGTGCCCGGCGGACAGTGGTGGCTCAATCGAGCGGTAGATGGCGCGGCGTCACCGTGGCCCGAGGCGCCGTCCGATACTTTCGCTGCCCTCGGCCATTGGGGGCAGGCGCTGTATGTGATTCCCAGCGAGAAACTGGTGATCGTCCGTTATGGCGATGATCGCGATGGCAGCTACCGTCATAACGAGTTGCTCAAACGTGTGCTGAAGGCGGTGCGGCCATGAAGCGCTTTTCGCTGTTGCTGCTGGTTCTTCTGCTCGGCTGGATGGTCTACGAGCGTGAAAATGTGTGGGCCTTCCCGGACATCATCAGCGCCTACACCGCCAAGGAATATTGCTCGTGCCGCTACGTGATGAACAACAATGCCGAGTATTGCCGTGGCTACGTAAAACAATGGCTGCCGATCAGCCAGTTCAGCGATGACCCCGCCAGCAAAACCATCACCGTCAGCGGCATGGGCCGCAGCAACAGCGCCCAGTGGCAAAGCGAACGCCAGGGCTGCCGCCTCAATCCCTGATCCAAGGGGCATCATCATAACCCTGTAAATAGAGAACCCTGTGGGAGCTGGCTTGCCAGCGATGGCGGTGTGTCAGTCAAAAAATATCGCCTGTGCCGACGCTATCACTGGCAAGCCAGCTCCCACAGGGTTTGTGTTGGTTCACAAGGTATTCGCAGAGCCAGAAGATCTCGGGTTCCACTCTGTGGAACCACATTTGATTGTCCTCGCGCGCGTCTCGCGGTTATCTGGCGGTGAGCACGACCTGCCTTTCAACGTGTCGTGAATTCATTGCAAACAACAAGACCGGGAACACCCGCGCGAGGAGAACCGTCATGCCCCGACATCAGCACATTCTGGCCCGCTTGAACGTTTCCCCTGCGATGCATTGTTCGGCATGCACAACATGCCGGGCCTGCCCGCCGGGCATCTGGGCTTTCGCGAAGGGCCGATGATGGCTTCGCAGGACTTGCTCAACGTGGTCATCGAAGGCGTTGGCGGCCACGGCTCGATGCCGCACCTGACGGTCGATCCACTGGTCGCTGCGGCGAGTGTGGTGATGGCGCTGCAAACCGTGGTCGCGCGCAACATTGATGCGCAGCAGGCAGCGGTGGTTACCGTCGGCGCACTGCAAGCGGGGGAGGCGGCCAACGTCATTCCGCAGCAGGCGATTCTGCGCCTGAGTTTGCGTGCGCTGAATGCCGATGTTTGCGGTGAATGGATTTTGGAGGTTCAGGGTGTTTTTGTGGCGAGGGGATTTATCCCCGCTCGGCTGTGCAGCAGTCGCAAATCCTGAATGTAGGGTTTCAATGACACACCGCAGGGGCCGCTTCGCAGCCCAGCGGGGATAATCCCCTCGCCACAGGATCCCCCTTACCCAGGGAAATCAGCGGAAGCTCTGTGAAAGTTTGCAATAACGCCCCAGCCAGTTAAGGTTCGTGCAGGTTTATCGGCCCCACGAGTCCTCAATGTTCAACCGCTCCCTCTGTGCAACCCTGTCCAGCCTGCTGCTCGCCGCCGTCGCGCTGCCAGCGCAGGCCAATTGGTACCTGGACGGCGAGTCGTCGCGGCTGTCGTTCGTCAGCACGAAAAATGCCCACATTTCCGAAGTGCAGCGCTTTCTGGTGCTGCACGGCAAGGTCGATCCCGACGGTCGCGCCGAAGTCGAAGTCGAGCTGGACTCGATCAACAGTGGCATCCCGCTGCGCGATGAGCGCATGCGCAAGGAGCTGTTCCAGATCGAGCAATTTCCCGAAGCGACCATCACCACCCAGATCGACCTGCGCCCGATCAACGATCTGGCCCCCGGCGCGCAGCTGGAATTGCGCCTGCCGCTGACCGTCAACCTGCATGGCAAACAACACGAATACCCTGCCGAATTGCTGGCGACGCGGCTCGATGATCGGCGCTTTCAGGTGGTCACCCTGGAACCGCTGGTGATCAACGCCGAAGATTTTGATCTGGCGCCGGGGCTGGAAAGCCTGCGCAAACTCGCCGACCTGTCGGCCATCAGTCTGTCGGTGCCGGTGGGTGCGGTGCTGATCTTCACGGCGCGCTGACATGCGCGGCGCGGTGTTCCCATGGCGTGACGGCAACCGGTTCGAACTGTTGATCGACGGCCCGCAATTCTTTCCGCGCATGCTTGAGCAGATCGCTGGCGCGCAGAAGCAGATCGAGCTTGAGCTGTACCTGGTCGAGGCCGGTGCCTGTGCCGAAACCATCGTGCAAGCGCTGGTGCTGGCGGCCGAACGTGGGGTGCGCGTGCGTTGCCTTTTCGATGATTACGGCAGCCTCGCGTTCACCCTCAATCTGCGCCAGCGCCTGACCCATGCCGGGGTGGAACTGCGTTTCTACAATCGGCTGAACTGGCGGCGCTGGGTCGGCAACTTCTATCGCGATCACCGCAAATTGCTGCTGGTTGATCAGCGTCTGGCGGTGGTGGGCGGCACTGGCGTCACCGACGAATTCTGGACGCCGGGGCATGACACCAGCGAATGGCACGAAGTGATGGTCGAGATCAGCGGGCCATTGGTGATCGACTGGCAATTGCTGTTTGATCGTCAGTGGATCGCCAACCGCTATCGCCGCGCCTGGCGCCCGGCCGCGCATTTCGGTCTGCCGCGATTACCGCGCGTACCGGACAAGGGCGAGGGCATGGGCCGCGTGGCGTATGCCGATGCCCGCCAGCATCGCGACATTCTGCAATCATTGTTCCGTGCATTGAACAGTGGGCAAAAACGCATCTGGATGGCCACGCCGTATTTCCTGCCAACCTGGAAAATCCGCCGCTCCCTGCGCAAGGCTGCCGCGCGCGGTGTCGATGTACG
Organism: Pseudomonas sp. PB103; assembly: GCF_009764635.1. Lineage (NCBI taxonomy): Bacteria > Pseudomonadati > Pseudomonadota > Gammaproteobacteria > Pseudomonadales > Pseudomonadaceae > Pseudomonas > Pseudomonas sp. PB103. Next base: position 35,227 of record NZ_RWIL01000011.1, read on the forward strand.
TTTGCTGTTGACCGGGCCGCGCACCGATCACCCGTCGGTGCGTTATGCCGGACATCGCTACTACCCGCGACTGCTCAAGGCCGGGGTGCAGATCTTCGAATATCAGCCGTGCTTCCTGCATTTGAAAATGGTGCTGGTGGACGATTGGGTGAGCATCGGCTCGTGCAACTTCGATCACTGGAACCTGCGCTTCAATCTGGAGGCGAATCTGGAGGCGCTGGATCCGACGTTGACGGCAGCGGTGCAGGCGAGTTTTGTGAAGGACTTCGGGCTGAGTCAGCGGGTGAGTCTGGAAGAGTGGCAGCGTCGGCCGTTGTGGCGGCGGGTCAAGCAGCGGGTGTGGGGGTGGGTGGATCGGGTGGTCGTCAACATCCTTGATCGCCGCGGGTAGCGGTCACACCAAAAAACTTTGTGGGAGCTGGCTTGCCAGCGATGAGGCCGTCACATTCAACATATCAATTGACTGTTAGGCCGCCATCGCTGGCAAGCCAGCTCCCACAGGTTTTGCAGTGTTGCTGCTGTTACAGCAGTTCAAAGCTCTGCTGTGTCACGTCCTGCGAATCCAGGCCGATCTGTACGTTGAACTTGCCAGGCTCCGCCGCGTATTTGAGCTGGGCGTTGTAGAACTTCAGGTCATCCTCGCTGATGGTGAAGTGCACGACTTTCTGTTCGCCGGCCTTGAGCATGATTTTCTGGAAGTTCTTCAGTTCTTTCACCGGGCGGATCATCGAGCCGGTGACGTCCTGGATGTACAACTGCACCACGGTTTCGCCGTCACGCTTGCCGGTGTTTTTCAGCATGACGCTGGCGTCGAGTTTGCCGGTGGCGTTCAGCGTGGTCGACGACAGCGCCATGTCGCTCAGGGCGAAATGGGTGTAGCTCAGGCCATAACCGAACGGGAACAGCGGCCCGGTGGTGTCATCGAAATACTGCGAGGTGTAGTTGCCCGGTTTGCCCGGCGTGAACGGCCGGCCAATGCTCAGGTGGTTGTAGTAGGTCGGGATCTGGCCCACGGAACGCGGGAAGGTCACCGGCAGTTTGCCCGACGGGTTGTAGTCGCCGAACAGCACGTCGGCGATGGCGTTGCCGCCCTCGGTGCCGCTGAACCAGGTTTCCAGAATCGCGTCAGCCGACTGGTTCTCTTCGAGGATGGTCAGCGGACGGCCGTTCATCAGCACCAGCACCAGCGGTTTGCCGGTGGCTTTCAACGCACGGATCAGCTCACGCTGGTTTTCCGGGATGTTCAGGTCAGTACGGCTGGAGGATTCGTGGGACATGCCACGCGATTCGCCCACCGCGGCGACAATCACGTCAGCATCCTTCGCCGCTTTGACCGCTTCGTCGATCAACACGTTGGCCGGGCGCGGATCATCGACCACTTCCGGGGCATCGAAGTTGAGGAAGTTCAGGTAATCCAGCACCTTCTTGTCGCTGGTGATATTGGCGCCACGGGCGTAGATCAGGTTCGCCTTGTTGCCGATCACCGAGCTCATGCCGTCGAACAGGGTCACCGATTGCGTCGGTTTACCTGCTGCGGCCCAACTGCCCATCATGTCGATCGGCGCTTTGGCCAACGGGCCGACCAGTGCGACTTTCGCGTCTTTCTTCAGTGGCAGGGTTTCGTTCTGATTCTTCAGCAGCACCAGACTGCGGCGCGCGACTTCGCGGGCCTCGGCACGGTGCAGGCGGCTTTCGGCATAGGTGTCGGCCGGATCATCTTCAGCTTTGCCGATGCGCAGGTACGGGTCCTTGAACAGGCCCATGTCGTACTTGGCGGCGAGGACTTCGCGCACGGCGTTGTCGATGTCTTTCTGTTCGATCTCGCCGGCCTTGAGCAGCCCCGGCAGTTCTTTGCCATAGAGGGTGTCGTTCATGCTCATGTCGATGCCGGCCTTGATCGCCAGCTTCGCCGCTTCACGACCGTCGCGGGCGACACCGTGCTTGATCAGTTCGAAGATCGCGCCGTGGTCGCTGACCGCCAGGCCTTTGAAACCCCAGTCGCGGCGCAGCAGATCGTTCATCAGCCAGGTGTTGGCCGTGGCCGGAATGCCGTTGATCGAGTTCAGCGCAACCATCACGCCACCGGCGCCGGCATCAATCGCGGCGCGGTACGGCGGCAGGTAATCCTGGTACATCTTCACCGGGCTCATGTCGACGGTGTTGTAGTCACGACCGCCTTCAACCGCGCCATACAGGGCGAAGTGTTTGACGCTGGCCATGATGCTGTCGGCCGCGCTCGGGGTAGCGCCCTGATAGGCGCGCACCATCACGCCGGCGATGCGCGAGGTCAGGTAGGTGTCTTCACCGAAACCTTCGGAGCTGCGGCCCCAGCGCGGGTCGCGGGAGATATCGACCATTGGCGCGAAGGTGATGTCGAGGCTGTCGGCGGCGGCTTCTTTAGCCGCGACACGGCCGGACTGGCCGATGGCGTCCATGTCCCAGCTCGACGCGAGGGCCAGCGGAATCGGGAAAATTGTGCGGTGACCGTGGATCACGTCATAGGCGAAAAACATCGGGATCTTCAGACGGCTGCGCATGGCGGCGTCCTGCATCGGGCGGTTTTCCGGGCGGGTGATCGAGTTGAACGTGCCGCCGATGTTACCGGCGGCGATCTCTTTGCGGATCAGTTCGCGGGGCATCTCCGGGCCGATGCTGATCAGGCGTAACTGGCCGATCTTCTCATCGAGGGTCATTTGATTCATCAGGTTGCTGATGAATGCGTCCTTGTTTTCCAGGGGTACCGGGGTCGTGGCGGCCAATACTTGATGACTGGCCAGGCTGACGAACAGACCCAGCAAACACAGCTTCTTCATGAATATTTTTCTCAAGGGCCCAAGCGGCGATGCAACACCGGCCAGCCAAAATTTAGGGAGCGACTATTGTTGTTCGGGTGCAAGCTCGAAAACACCGAGCAAAAACGACCGCCGAGCCTCGGCAGCGTGATCGCACAGGGCACTTTTTAGCCCATTAACCCGTACCAATCCAGTGGCGCGGCCGATTATGCCCCAAGAGCCGGTCGCGAATGTTTTTCCACCGGATTTTTAATCCAATGTGCCAGGGAGCATCACTCTGATGAATGTCAGCCCAACCTACCGCTCGCGCTTGCAGGTCGCCACGTTACTGGTCATGGCCACATTGCTGACGGCGTGCGGCATCAACAACATCCCGACCCTCGACGAGCAGGCCAAAGCGGCGTGGGGCCAGGTGCAGAACCAGTACCAGCGCCGCGCCGACCTGATCCCCAACCTGGTGGAAACGGTGAAGGGCTACGCCAAGCATGAGGAAGCAACCCTGACGGCGGTGATCGAGGCGCGGGCCAAGGCCACTTCGATTCAGGTGGACGCCAGCACCCTCGACAATCCCGAGAAGCTCAAGCAGTTCCAGCAGGCACAGGATCAACTGACTGGCGCCTTGAGTCGCTTGATGGTGGTTTCCGAGCGTTATCCGGATTTGAAAGCCAACCAGAACTTCCTCGCCCTGCAATCGCAACTTGAGGGCACGGAAAACCGCATCGCCGTGGCGCGCCGCGATTTCATTCTGGCGGTGCAGAAATACAACACCGAAATCCGCACCTTCCCCGGTCGCCTCTGGCACAGCGTGATGTACAGCGACCTGCCGATCCGCGAAACCTTTGAAGCCACCACACCCGGTGCGGAAAAGGCCCCGGAAGTGAAATTCTGAGAAAGCCTGTGTAGGAGCTGCCGCAGGCTGCGATCTTTTGACGTTGGTTTTTAGAATCAAGATCAAAAGATCGCAGCCTTCGGCAGCTCCTACAGGGGATTGGTGGGGGTAATAGATGCGTGTGTTGAAGATGGGGCTGGTGTTGGTGTTGTGGGTATTTGCCCTCAGCGCCCGGGCCGAGTTGACGTTCCCGGCGCTGAGCGGGCGGGTGGTGGACGACGCGCAGATGATCGAGCCGTCGGTGCGTGCGCAATTGAATCAGCAGTTGCAGGCCCACGAACAGGCGACCGGCGAGCAATTGGTGGTGGTCACGCTGCCCAATCTGCAGGGCACCACCATCGAGGATTTCGGTGTTCAGCTCGGTCGGCACTGGGCCATCGGCCAGAAAGACAAGAACAACGGCGCGCTGCTGATCGTCGCCCGTGACGAGCGCAAACTGCGCATTGAAGTCGGTTATGGCCTGGAAGATCGACTCACCGATGCGCAAACGTCGGTGATCATCCATCAAGTGATCACGCCTGCGTTCAAGACCGGCAACTTCAGCAAAGGCATCAGCGACGGCGTCGCGGCGATGTTGGTGGTGCTCGGCGGCAATCCGCTGGACGAGCCGTCGACGGTGTATGAGTCGAGCGGTGATCCTTCCGATGATTTCATCTCGCGCCATCCCGGATTGTTCGTTTTTCTGTTGATGCTGTTCATCCTGGCGGTGTTTGTCTTCCAGATGCTCGGTATCCTTCCCGCCGGCCGTGGCGGTGGTGGCGGAGGCGGCGGCTTTGGTGGTGGCGGTTTTGGCGGCGGCGGCTTCAGCGGTGGCGGGGGCAGTTTCGGCGGCGGTGGATCGTCCGGCGGCTGGTGACATTAAAACAATAATGAGCAGGCACTTTTCGACATGGCACTACTGACCGAACATCAACAACGCAAAGTCGCCGAGGCCATTGCCCGGGTCGAGCGCGACACCGACGCCGAACTGGTGACAGTACTCGCGGCGCGCGCCGACGATTACGCGTACATCCCGCTGCTGTGGGCGAGTTTGCTGGCGCTGGTGGTGCCAGGTGTCGTGCATTACCTGACCGGCTGGCTGACCCTGCACAGTCTGCTGCTGGTGCAGTGGGGCGCGTTTATCGTGCTGTGCCTGCTGTTTCGTCTGCCGAAAATCACCACGCATCTGGTGCCGCGTCGCGTACGCCATTGGCGTGCGTCGAACTTGGCGCGCAGGCAGTTTCTCGAGCAGAACCTGCATCACACGGTGGGCAGCACCGGCATGCTGATTTTTGTCTGCGAGGCGGAGCGGTATGTGGAGATTCTGGTGGATGAGGGGATTTCCAGTCGGCTGGACAACAAGCGTTGGGATGCGATTGTCGCGGCGTTTACCGAGCAGGTGCGGCAGGGGCGCACGCTGGAAGGGTTTGTGACGTGTATCGAAGCCTGCGGAGAATTGCTCAAAGTGCATGTGCCGGTGACGCAAGTGCGCAATGAATTGCCGAATCGGTTGGTGGTGTTGGCCTAAAAGCCAAAGCCCCTCACCCCAGCCCTCCCGAAACGTCGGACCGCCCGTAGGGAGAGGGGGCCGACCGAGGTGTCTGGTGCTCGACATCGACCTGTAGAACCGAGTCGATTATGGATTCAAAGACACTCTTTCAAGTCGGTGAACCTCTTCAATATCCCCCAATCAGTCCCCTCTCCCTCCGGGAGAGGGCTAGGGTGAGGGGGCTCTTGAGAACCGTTCGGTAAATAAGAGAGTGTCCCCGACCGACATCCCCCCTAAAATACCCGCCATTCCCGATTTTGCCCGTCCGAGGCCGCTTTTCCATGTCCGTTACCGCGCCGTCCACCAAGCCTGCACCCGATCACCACGCCCAGTTCATCGAGCTGCTGCAGACCAGCCTCGACCAGAACGGTTTCATCAAACTGGTGCTGGCCAAATACGTCGGTGAAGAAGCGGATTTGCAACGGGTCATCATCAAAGCGGTGACGGTCAAGGCGCAGCCGAACCTGTCTTTTGTCTATCGCTACAAAACCCGCGACATCACCAAAAACCTGCCGCTGAGCGAAGCCGTGGCAACCATTGCCGCGCTGCTACCGACTGCGTTCAAAAATGCGCATTTGCTCACTGTGACTGACGAAGCTCAGCTCGAATACAGCAAAAAGGGCAAGAGTTCGCTGTTCAAGAGCCAACCGCAGCAATTGCGCGAAGCGCCGTCCGCCGAGCACAACCGTGAAAAAAACCGGTTTCTCGAACTGAGCCGACCGTTTCTCAAAGACCTCGGCGTGACCAACGCGCAGCAAGAGCTGATTCCGGCGATGTCGCGCAAGTGGAAGCAGATCAACAAGTTCATCGAAGTGTTCAGCCACGCGCTGACTTCGTCGCCGCTGGCGCTGGACAAACCGGTGCGCGTGGCGGACTTCGGTTCGGGCAAGGGTTACCTGACCTTTGCGATTCACGACTACCTGCGCAACACCTTGAAGGCCGAAGGCGAAGTCACCGGCGTCGAGCTGCGTGAAGACATGGTCAACCTGTGCAACGCTGCGGCGGCGAAACTCGATCATCCGGGACTGGTGTTCAAGTGCGGTGATGTGCGCAGTGTCGCGCCCAGCGAACTGGACGTGATGATCGCCCTGCATGCCTGCGACATCGCTACCGACTACGCGATCCACACCGGCATTCGTTCGGGGGCGTCGATCATCATGTGCTCGCCGTGCTGCCACAAGCAGATCCGCCTGCAAATCCAGAGCCCGGCGCTGCTCAAGCCGATGCTGCAATACGGTTTGCACCTGGGCCAGCAGGCAGAAATGGTTACCGACAGTTTGCGTGCGTTGTTCCTGGAAGCGTGCGGTTACGAGACCAAGGTATTCGAGTTCATCTCGCTCGATCACACCAACAAGAACAAGATGATCCTCGCGGTGAAACGCGCCGAGCCGGTCGACCCCGCGCAGCTGTTGGTGAAGATTGCCGAGTTGAAGGCGTTCTACCACATCAGCGAGCACTGCCTGGAAACCCTGCTGCGCGCCGACGGCTACCTGGCCTGACGATTATTGCCTTGGAATACACATCCTGTAGGCGCTGCCGAAGGCTGCGATCTTTTGATCTTAAAAACAAAATCAAAAGATCGCAGCCTTCGGCAGCTCCTACATAATCAACCGATCAACCGATCAACCGATCAACCGATCAACCGATCAACCGATCAACCGATCAACCGATCAACCGATCAACCGATCAACCGTTCAACCGTTCAACCGTTCAACCGTTCAACCGTTCATACGCTGGCTATGCGGGCCGGTTGCACGGCGGTTTTACGGCCGAGCATCACGGTCGCAATCACCCCGCAGGCAAACACCCAGGTAATCGGCTCGACGTGCTCACCAAAGAACAGCGCCGAGAACGCGATGGTGAAGAAGATCTGCAGCAACTGGATCTGACTGACTCGAGCGATCCCGCCCATGGCCAGCCCGGCATACCAGGCAAAGAACCCGAGAAACTGCGAGAACAGGGCGACGTAGCCAAACGCCCACCAGGCTTTGGTCGAGACCGCGCCTTGATGCTGCAGTGCCAAGTACAAAACCGGCCCGATCAATAGCGGCGTCGACAGCACCAGCGCCCAGCAGATCACCTGCCAGCCGCCCATTTCCTTGGCCAACCGGCCACCTTCGGCGTAACCCAGGCCGCCGACCGCAATCGCCCCGAGCATCAACAAATCCCCGGCCTGAATGCTGCCCGCGCCGCTATACAGCGCATAACCGAGCACCAACGCACTGCCCAATGCCGCGCAGGCCCAGAAGGCTTTTGAAGGCCGCTCGTGGGACAGCCATGCCGCGTACAGCGCCACGCACAGCGGTTGCAAGCCATTGACCAATGCGCCGTGGGACGCTGGCAGCGTTTGCATCGCCCACGCCGATAACACCGGGAACCCGAGAATCACCCCGGCGATCACCAGGCTCAGGCCTTTGACTTGCCGCCAGGTCGGCCACTTCTCACGACGCCACAACAACAGCAACGCCGCCGGAATCGCCGCGAACAACGCGAGACCCAGGCCGTTGAGCAGCGGATGCAGTTCCTGCACCACGATGCGGGTGAAGGGCAGGGTGAGGCTGAAAATCACCACGCCGAGCAGGCCTAGGGCCATGCCGGTATTTTCGCGCGAGGACATGATGGGGACCAGAATCGTAGGGGTTGAGAGTGACCTTCATCAAGCCATAAACCGGGGGCTTGTGGCTGTTACAGCTAGGCACTTACTTATCCGTACAGTTGCGGGTAATCCCCGCCACGTAGGAGCTGCCGAAGGCTGCGATCTTTTGACCTGTTTTTAAGGTCAAGATCAAAAGATCGCAGCCTTCGGCAGCTCCTACAGTAGTAGCCCGTTGTTACCCGTCACTGTCGAATAGGTCTACCTTCAATACTCCCAAGCATTTCCCAGAGGAGTCCTCCCCATGGCCGCGAAAAAAATCCTGATGCTGGTTGGCGATTACGTCGAAGACTACGAAGTGATGGTGCCGTTCCAGGCCCTGCAAATGGTCGGGCATACCGTCCACGCCGTGTGCCCGGACAAAGCGGCTGGCAGCACCGTGCGCACCGCGATCCATGACTTTGAAGGCGATCAGACTTACAGCGAAAAACCCGGTCACCTGTTCGCCCTCAACTTTGACTTCGCCAAGGCCCGCGAGGCCGACTATGACGCGCTGTTGATCCCCGGCGGCCGTGCGCCGGAATACCTGCGCCTCAACGACACAGTCCTCGACCTGGTGCGCGCGTTCGACAAGGCCGGCAAACCGATCGCCGCCGTTTGCCACGGCGCACAACTGCTGGCCGCAGCGGGTGTGCTCGAAGGACGTGAGTGCAGCGCCTATCCGGCCTGCGCCCCGGAAGTGCGACTGGCGGGCGGTACGTACATCGACATCGCAGTGACGGATGGCCACGTTCAAGGCAATCTGGCGACAGCCCCGGCATGGCCGGCGCATCCGAACTGGCTGGCGGGTTTCCTTGGCTTGCTCGGCACGAAAATCACCCTGTAAATGAGGTTTCGCCCATGTGCGAGCTCTACGTCAAGGCTGACCCGATTCTCTACGAGTCACGCTCGCGCTCGCTGCGCATCTGCGGCGTAGTGACGACATTGCGCCTGGAAAATCAGTTCTGGGACATCCTCAGCGAGATTGCCGAGGTCGACGGCATGAGCACCAACCAATTGATCGCCAAGCTGTATGAGGAGGTAATGGATTATCGCGGTGAAGTGGTGAATTTTGCCTCGTTCCTGCGCGTGAGTTGCATGCGCTATCTGAGCCAGCGGCGGGTGGCTGTGCCGGCGTTGTCGGTGGTGCGGGCGCAGGTGAAATAGCCCAGACCGGGTTGATCCTATCGCTGGCAAGCCAGCTCCCACAGGTATTGTGTGTGCCTCGTACCCTGTGGGAGCGGGCTTGCCCGCGATGGGGCCGGTATAGGCGACAGATTCGCTTGGCTGGTCTTTACTCTGAAGCGCGAAATCCCTCAATCGCCCAGGAGAAACGAGCATGTCCGGATGGTATGAATTGAGTAAAAGCAGCAACGGCCAGTTCCGGTTCGTGCTGAAAGCGGCGAATGCCGAAACGATTCTGACCAGCGAGCTGTACACCACCCGCGCGGCAGCCGAGGGCGGCATTGCGTCAGTGCAGAGCAACAGCCCGCTGGATGAACGCTACGAGAAGAAGTCGACGAAGGACGGGCATCCGTACTTCAATCTCAAAGCCGCCAATCACCAGATCATTGGCAGCAGCGAGGCTTATTCCTCGGACGCTGCCTGCGATAAAGGCATCGCCAGCGTCAAGGTCAATGGCCCGACCAAGGTGATCAAAGACAAGACCCTGCCAGTGCTCTGAACATCCCCCTGGTATTCGTGCGCCAAAGCAATGGCGCCCGAATTCTGGCAATGTGCCATCATTTTGCGTATCCTTCGCCGCCAATCCATGGAAGGGGCGATCTGAAGAACTCTTTCGTGCGTGTCTGATTTGTTTACCCGCGAGAGTTTTTCCGCTGATGATGCGTTTTTTTGCTGTCCTGACCGTGCTGCTCGGCTTGAGCGGCTGCTACAGCCTGTCCCCGACCCAGATTGATGACGAACTCAGCCCGACCGCCGATTCCGGCGTGGCTTATCTGGTGGGCGTGGTCGGTATCTGGCCGAAGGCCAAATTCGGCGCTCATGACCAGATGCTGATGATCCGCAAACGTGGCAGCGATGACTTCGCCACGGCGCGGTTGCACAACGAGTTTTATGCCCGCACCGAGCGCGACGTGCGCGAGACCGGTCACGGTATCGGCACGCTGTTTGTCATGCCGCTGAAACCCGGACGCTACGAAATCTATAACGTGCGTTTCGATCGCGGCCAGTCGCTGTCGTGGAGCCGTGAAGACTTCACCATTGGCCTGCAACTGGACGCCGGCAAAGCCTATTACATCGGTGATTTTCGCGCTGGCTGTTTGCTCGGTCGCGACATGACGTGCCTGTTTTTGCACAGCGATCACCTTGAGCGCGACGCGGCGCTGGTGCGCGCCAAGTACCCGCAAGTGCCAGGCCTGCAGCGTCTGGACATGCCGAACCTGTACACCGCGACGCCGTTCATCCGCGAAGAAAACGGCCCCAGCGCCTCTGTTTATAAAGCCATGCTGTCAGGAAAACTCTAATGCGTATCCATGCTCTGTTACTCGGAATACTCTTGCTGCTGGGCGGCTGTCAGACCACCCACAGCCTGAAGACACCTGAGGTCGATTACAGCGAACGCTTGCCGGCGATCAGCGTCAACGTCATCGGGCTGCCGAGCTGGATGCTGCGCGACGAATTGCGCCATCGCGGCACCTTCGACGAGGTCAAGGCTGGACGCAGCGAGGACGGTTACAACGTGCTGGTGATCGCCAACAGCAACATCGGCGGCCTGCAGCCACAGATGTTTTTGAGCGCCTTGACGATGTTCATTGTGCCGGTGCCGGTCAGTTGGGACAGCACGGTGGTATTCAGCCTCAGCCATGGCAAGGAAGTGTTGGGTGTGTACGCGGTGAACAACCATTCCAGCGCCTGGCGTGGTCTGGTCAATCCGTCTGGAGGCCAGATGGAGCATGTGCGTCTGATCAGTGATGCGTTTATCGCGCAGGTGCTCAAGGATCAACCGTTCAACCGTGAAGCCATGCAACGCGCCGCCAGCCTCTGAGCGCCGATAATGCAGGAGCTGCCGCAGGCTGCGATCTTTTGATTCTGTTTTCAAGAGCAAAAGATCG
>NZ_RWIL01000131.1:0-2802 GCF_009764635.1 Pseudomonas sp. PB103
AAAAACGAAGATCAAAAGATCGCAGCGTGCCGCAGCTCCTACAGGGAGAGTGGTGTTTGATGGCGGGCGGGGAAGAAGAGTTCGAAGCAGGTTTCGCCGTTTTGGACAACATCAGGCTACTGGGCGATTCGCACGGCAAACCGACAGCTGAATGACAAAGTTGTAATGAATCCCCCTGTAGGAGCTGCCGCACGCTGCGATCTTTTGATGTTGATTGTAAAAACAAGATCAAAAGATCGCAGCGTTCCGCAGCTCCTACAGGGAGGATTTGTGCTGGGTCAGCTTGCGTGGGTGTTGAGGATGCTCGCCACTTGCTGCGGCTGGCAGTTGAGGTACGGCGAGGATTTCAGCCAGCGCTGATCGGGGTACCAGGAAAACATGAACTGGCCATTCTTCAGCCGGTCGATCACTTGCCTGGCAATTTGCGGACGCACCGCCGGGCAACCCTGGCTGCGACCGATGCGGCCCTGACGCTTGCTCCACAACGGGTTCACGTAACTGGCGGCATGGATGACGATGGCACGGTCGCGGGCCATGTCATTGAAACCCGCCTCCAGGCCGTCCATGCGCAGCGAATAACCGTGGGTGCCGCTGTAGCTTTCCTGCGTGCGGAACAGGCCAAGGCTGGACTGGTAACTGCCTTCGACATTGGAAAATTGTGTGGCGAAGTTTTCCCCGGAATTGGAGCCGTGGGCGACCAGGTCGCGCAGCACCAGTTTCTTTTTGCTCAGGTCAAAGATCCACAAGCGGCGTTCTGTAGACGGCTGCGAATAGTCGATGATTGCCAGGTGACGGGACGGTTTCGCGCCGTTATTGACCGCGCACTGCATGGCGTTCAATGCACCTTTCAGCGCCTGGGGATTGAGTTCTGGCGCGGCGTGCGCGAGGCTGGTGAAGAGAACCGGCGATGGCTTGCCGGCGGCAAAGGCTGGACTGGTCACAGCGACAAGGGTCGCGGTGGTCAGCAGAAGTCGGCGCAAAAACGTCAACATTTATAAAGTGTCCTCACTGGCTACTCATTTGGCACTTTGGCTCCTGACTCCCAGTCGACCCTGCCACGCCCGAAGATCGAGCCTGACTGTTCAGCGCACCTGATGTAAGGTTGACCGTCATCAAGACGGCCATGGATTGGAGTAAAGCAGTTGTTCAAAAAGTACGCATGCTACTTGAGCATTTGTTTGCTCGCAGCGCCGTTTGTCGCTTGTGCCGAGGAGTCGCTGCCACCGCTGCAGACACTGCCGACGCCAGCGGCGCAAATGCCCGTCGAGCCGCAGAGTCCGTTGCAGGCCGTTTTGCTCAGTCTGCCGCAGGCGTGCCCGGCGGTTGCCGCGCATCTCAATGGCCCGGCGCTGGTGCAGATGCAGGCGTTCTATGAACAGCAGGACTGGATGCCGGTGTGGGCGCGCGAGTCCGGGCGATTGCAGGCTTTGCAGGGGCAATTGCAGCTGTTGGCCGATGATGGCCTCAACCCAAAACGCTATTCGGTGGCGGCAGTGCCTCCGCAGGATGGCGAGTTGTGTGCCGACATCGACATCAGCCACTACTACCTGCAAGCCCTGCAGGATCTGCATTACGGCCGTCTGCTGCAGTCGCATTTCGAGCCGCTGTGGCACGCCGATGACACCCCCCGCGACCGTCAGGCGGAATTGCTGGCCATCGCCGTACCGGGCATGCAGGACATTCCTGCGGCGTTCGATCTTGCTCGCCCGCGCCTTGCGCAATATCAGAACCTGCGCCACCTCTATGCCGCGCAACGGCTCAAGGCCTTGCCGCAGTGGCAGTCGGTCGGCAACGGCCCGCTACTGCGTCCGCAGATGGAAGACAAACGCGTGCCGGAACTGGCCCAGCGGCTGTTCAACGAAGGCTATCTGACCCACGCCGTCGGCACGCCCGGCAATGCCTACGAGGGTGTGCTGGTGGAGGCGGTGAAGAGTTTCCAGGCCAATCATTCGTTACAGGCTGACGGCGTGGTCGGGCCGGGGACAATTGCCGAATTGAACATCAGCCCGCTGACTCGGCGCGAGCAATTGCGCGTCAACCTTGAGCGGTTCCGCTGGATGGCTCAGGACATGGAACCCGACGGTTTGCTGGTCAACGTCGCCGCCGCCGAATTGACCCTGTATCAGGGCGGCCAGCCGGTGTGGCAAACCCGCACCCAGGTCGGCCGGGCCGAACGCCAGACGCCGTTACTCAAATCTCGCGTCACGCGCCTGACCCTGAACCCGACCTGGACCGTGCCGCCGACCATCTGGAAGGAAGACAAGCTGCCGGCGATCCGCAAGGATCAGACCTTTCTCAGCCGCCAGAACCTGCAAGTACTCGACGCCAACGGCCAGCCTCTGGCGGCAGCGGACATCGACTGGGACAACCCGGGCAACATCCTGTTGCGTCAGGATGCCGGGCCGCGCAACCCGCTGGGGCAAATGGTCATACGCTTCCCCAATCCGTTCTCGGTGTACCTGCATGACACGCCGAGCAAGGCACTGTTCGACAAAGGCCCACGAGCGTTCAGCTCCGGCTGCGTGCGCGTCGAACACCCGATGCAACTGCGCGACCTGCTGCTGAGCCCGGCGGAAAAGGCCCGCACCGAAACCTTGCTGGCCACCGGCACCACCCACGAGTTCCGCCTGTCGGCACCGGTGCCGATCCTGATGACCTACTGGACCGCGCAAGTCGGCGACGATGGCCACGTGCGTTACGCGCCGGACATCTACAGCCGCGACAGCGCATTGCTCGCAGGCCTCGACCGCGCCCATTGATCCCAATGTAGGAGCTGCCGAAGGCTGCGATCTTTTGATTCTG